>JACPNS010000003.1:300000-398264 GCA_016185345.1 Solirubrobacterales bacterium
GTTGGCCGAAACGGAGCGTTGATCACCGCGATGATGGCGATCGCCGTCACTTTCGACCTCTCGGTGAACAATATCGTTCTGCGATTTTTTCCGCAGATAAACGTGCATCTTGGACGGCGGGTGTGGCAGGCGTACCTGTTGGGCGGTAGTGCGGCCGCGATTGGCGGCGCGCTGTTTGTCATTTTCGTACCGTTGGCATCTGGTCAATTTGACTTCTTGGTCGAGGAAACGGCAGTTGCGATCGGGTTTCCCCTGGCGGCGGCTGGCTGGGCGATCTTTGTATTGCAGGGATCGGTACTCACGGCGCTGGGCAAGGCGGCGTGGTTACCGGTGACAAACGGCGCGTTCGCGATCGCCAAAATCGCGGCGATCGGCGGGCTCGTCTTTGGAACGCTGGAGTATGGGATCTTCGTGGGGTGGGTTGCGCCGCTGGTGCTCGTGATTCCGGTGGTCAACTGGTTCATATTCTCCCGCGTCGTGCCGGCGGCGGAGGTGAGCCAGAAGGATGCGCCAGGCGTGATTGAGGTAGTCGGAAAGCGCAGGTTGGTCGCTTTCGTCAGTCAGGACATCGTTTCAACCGCCGCCGGCGAGATCGCCACTTCCGCGATGCCCCTGATTGTTGTTGCGATGTCGGGAGACATTGAGAGTGCCTACTTCATTGTCCCCTTCGTGCTGATTGAAGCCTTTGACATGCTGTTCTTCTCTGTGGCCGTTTCGGTGGTGACCGAGGGCGCGCGCGACCAGTCGCGCATCCCGCAGATGATGAAGACGGCATGGCGGAGGCTGCTCACCTTCACTGCGCCCATCGCCTTGCTCATCGCCATCGCCGCACCGCTACTGCTGATCCCCAATGGTTCTGAGTACATGGACAACGCTTCAACACCGCTGCGGTTTCTCGCACTCGCCAGCATCTTCCGCGCGATCGTGATGCTCTACACAGCGACGCTGCGCCTGCAGAGCCGCGGCAGGGCGTTGTTTGTGGTGCAGATATTCAACGCCGCCGTGATCATCACGGCCGTGATCCTCCTGACCGAGCATTCCGGAGCCAACGGCGCGGCGCTCGGCTGGCTGATCGGACTGGCGATCACGGGCACCGCGTGCCTCCGGCCGCTACTGAAGTTCGTCCGCAATCCGGTGATCGACCCGAACGCCAAGTCAATCGACCTCGCGGCCGAGTACGAAAAGATCACCAAGCGCGGCGCGCACTAATAACCCCGGCGCGAAACCGGCGTTAGTCGCGGGTCCGGGCTGCGGGCGCGCGGCCGCGGATCTGCCAGCGGCTCTTGATGTAGAGCCAAGGGCCGCGGAGCAGGCCGTCGCGCTGAATTTTGCGCAGCTCGCCGTGACCGGTCTCGAAGCTGTAGCTGTTGTCGCCGGCGAGGCGGCGCTGCAGCATGTGGGCGAGTTTGGCGATGATTGTCAGGCTGTGATGCGGGTCCAAGGCAGTCTTGAAGCCATACGCCATCGCGCCGGATCCATAGCCGAACATCTGCGCGCGCAGCGCCGGCTCGTCCGAGCGGTGGTGGTGCCAGACCAGCGCTCGCGGCTCATACGAAACCTGCCAATCGTTGGTCGTCAACATCCGCAAGAAGTAGTCGAGATCCTCGCCTCCGCGAGTAGGCATCCCCGCGCCGAGCGCCTCGTCAAACGGTCCGATCTCGCTAACCGCTGCAGCGCTCATCGCAAAGTTGGCGCCTGTCCCGAGCATGCCTGAGGCGTACGGATACATCACGTGGTCCGCGCGGTTTTCCCCTAGGTCATACAGCCGCGCCGCAAAGTTGTCCGACCACTGCACCTGATCGTCAAAATACTGTTGGAACTCGTTCTCCAAAGCCGTGCTGACCACGATGCCAGTGACGAGTCCGACCTTCGAGCCGTTGGCGAAACCCTCAAGCAGCCCGTTGATCCAGCCCGCATCGACTTCGACGTCGTCGTCCGTGAAGGCGATGATCTCGCCGTCGGCCTCCACGAGTCCACGGTTGCGTGCACGCCCCAGGCCGCCAATCGGCTCCAAGAAGTAGTGCACGCGTGGGTCGGCGCGTCGCTCCACGAGCGTGCGGGTTCCGTCATCGGACGGAGCATTGTCGATCACAATCAACTCGAAGTTCGGATAGTCAATGGCCAGGACGCTGTCCATCGCGCGCCCGAACTGCTCGGGGTGGTCGCGCGTGCAGATGATCACGCTGACCAAAGGCGTTGCGGCTGGGGCGGGGTGCAAGCCGGCCGCCTCGACTATCCCAGCGGACGTCAACATCTGACTGCCGAGCCCAAGCCGCTTCAGTTCGTCGCCGATCGCGTTGCCGAGCGAAGTGCCGACCGCAGCAGCTATCGCAGCCGGCCTCGCGCGACCCTCCGTCAAGGGTACGTCCGCGAACCCGATCGGAGTCCCGTCAAGCCGGACCAGCGCGTGCGCCCGCCCGAACCGCGAGCCATCGGCCAGAGGCGGCGAATCAATCACCGCGAGTTTCTGCGAAAGCTCGATCTCGCACACCCAGGCCGGGGTGAAGGATTCGTCGTTCTGCGGCACCGGTGCAGCGGAGGAAACCCCGTCGTTCTCGCGGCGGCTGCGCAGATAAGCGAGCGGGCCGGAGACCATGCCAGAGAGCTCGCGCAGCGTGTAACTGAGCGGAAATTCCTTGCCCTTGCGCTGGTTCTTGGCCGAACCGGGGGAAAGCGCGATCATCAGACCGGCTGGGATCGCGCGCATCAGGCGGCGGCGGTGATTGCCGAAGAAGAGCTGCTTTGCGGTGACCGCTGTCGTGCCGACGCCGTAGTTGTAAACCATCGAGCGCAACTGCGCTGGCGTGTCAGGGTGCTCGTGGAGCACGGCAGATGCGGGCTCGTAGACCAGTTCATAGCCCTCGAGCATCAGGCGGATGAAGAGATCCGTGTCCTCTCCGCCGCGTGCTGCAGTGCCGGTGCCGAGTGTCTCGTCAAATCCGCCGAGCTCGTCGAACGCCTTCTTCGTGATCGCGATGTTCGCTCCGCTTCCAAACTGGCCGGCCGCAAACGGGAAGGTGCGGTCGTCCTCGTTCTCATCCAACCTGAAGCGCGTGCGCTCAAAGCCCTTGGAGAATCCGGCGAAGCGCTCTATCCGTGCCTGGCTCTCGGTCTCGAGCTTGAGCGGGAGGATCAGTCCGGTCACACAGCTGGCAGCGGGATAGTCGAAGAAGGCCGATGCAGTCGCGGATAGCATGCCGTGCATCGCGACGACGTCGTCGTCGGTGAACAGAAGGATTTCGCCGGTCGCCTCGGCCGCGCCGCGGTTTCGGGCCGCAGAGAGACCGGCCTTGGCCTGATCGACGAGCTTCACGCGCGGGTCGCTCGCGGATGCGCTGCTGGGATCCAGAACGACTGGCCCGTTGGCCGGGCGATTGTTGACGACGATGACCTCGGCGTTCTCATAACCGCCCGCGAGGATCGAATCGATCGCACGTGCGACGCGGCGGCCCCCGTCGGTCACTCCGACTACGACTGAGATTCGAGGTTGATCGGCGATCGGCGGCGCGAACGTTGGCTCCGGCTCGACGCAGTTCGACTCCAACTGTTCGACGATCGACTCGGCGCTCACGATGCCTTTTGAGTCAACCGGCAGAGCGAAGGTGCCGCAGACGCGCCCGTCGTGCGTCGCGACAACGAAGACGCCCGTGTACGCGCGGCCGTCCTCGCTTTTTCCGGGCGTGACGTCCTCGGTCGGTGGCGAGAGCTTGTCGAGCATCATCACCGCAATCGGCGCGTCGAGCAGGTGAGCGGTGGTGGTCGTCAATGAGGATTTCAGTGTGGGGAGCGCCGAGTGAGTCGGCGCGATCGCTTCCGAGCGTATTCGAGGTTGCGGAAGCGCGCAAGTACCGCAAAGCAGTTCGCACGAGGTTGATTGCGTCTTGAACTAGTTTTAGGTGGGATGGCCGAGGAGCCGCAACAAGTACGCGAGCTCACTGTGCTCGTGGTCGAGCAGGGTGAGGGATTGTGGGGCGCGCAGCGTTATCTGCTGCGACTTGCGCCGCTGCTCGCGGTGCTCGGGATTACGCAGATCCTCGCCGCGCCCGAGGACAGCGCGACGGGCGAGGCGTGGGAGGAGTTGGGTCTGCCCCGCGAGACGCTGACGGCTCCGCGCGCGCGCGGCGTGCGCGATAAATCCGGCCGGCTTGCGCCGGTGCTGGCAGCCCGCGAGGTATGGCAGATTTTGGCCACCGCGGTTCGCACCGCGCGCCTGGCCCGCCGCGTCGACGCAGACGTGATCCACGCCAACAGTCACTGGTCCCACCTTGAGTGCGCGCTCGCCGGCAAACTCGCAGGCGTGCCGGTCGAGCTGCATCTGCATGAAGAGAGTGAGCCGGATCTGTTGGGCAAGGCGCGCGGATTGGCGGTGAAGATGTCGGCAGCCTCGATTGCGGTGAGCAACGACGTGCGCGATTCCTTACCCGCGAGCGCGCGGTCGTCGGTCACGGTGATCGCAAACGGGGTGGATCCGGCAGAGATCGAACCGGGCGCTGCCGATCCGCTGGTGCGGGCGCAGATGACGGACGATCCTTCGGCGCCGCTGGTGCTGTCAGCATCGCGTCTTGATCCCCGCAAGGGCGTGCAGTTTGTGATTGAGGCGGTGGCCGGGCTGAACGGGGAACTGTCTGGCACGCGGTTGGCGATCGCCGGCTCTGGCAGCCTCGATCCGGCCTTCGCAGCGCAGCTCGAGAAGCAGGCCGAGCGAGCGGCACCGGGGCGGGTTCGATTCTTGGGCCATCGCAGCGACATCGGAGACTTGTTTCGCGCCGCGGACGTGATGGCCATGGCGAGCAGCCTCGAGGGGATGCCGCTTGGCGTACTTGAGGCGCAGTCGGCCGGTTTGCCGGTAGTGGCTTGGCCCGCGGCGGGGATCGCCGAGATAATTGATCACGGGGTGAATGGACTTATTGCGGATGAGGGCAGCGTGGAAGATCTGCGCGCGAAGATCGCGGCGGTGCTGGGGGATGATGAGCTACACGACCGGATCGCTGCCGCCGGCCGCTCAAATGTGATCGCCAATCACTCCTTGTCCAAACAAGCCGCCGAACAAGCCGTTCTGCTCCGCGCCATCGTCCCCGCCTAGCGCGGCCCCGCATACCCCGCTCCAAAGCGGTCGCAGGAACCTTCCGTCCGCACACGAACATATGTTCTGTTCGTATGGCGACCGGCACGAAAAGACCAGCGATGATCTTCGTCTGCAGCGAGTGCGGCACGGTGGAGCGCAAGTGGCATGGGCAGTGCCCCGGCTGCTCGTCCTGGAACAGCATGATCGAAGAGCTGGAGTCCGCGCCGGCCACGGGCAAAGGCGCGCGCCGCGGCATCGGGGGCCTTGCGCCCGCGGCGAAGGGCGCCGCCCCGCCGCCGGTCGCGCGCGAAACCGGCACGGTCGCCGAGCCAGTGATCCTCAGCGAAGTCCGCGCCGCGCGCATCAAGCGCATCGCCACCGGCATCGGCGAGTTCGACCGCGTCCTCGGCGGCACTGAGCAGGCAGGAATGGGGATCGTCCCGGGATCGCTCGTGTTGCTCGGGGGATCACCCGGCATCGGCAAATCCACGCTCGTCGGCGCAGCGCTTGGCAATCTCGTCGAGCAGAACTACGATGTCCTCTACATCTCCGGCGAGGAGTCGCCAGAACAGATCAGCATGCGCCATCAGCGCCTCGGCGCCAGCGCGATGAAGGTGCCTGTCGTCGCCGAGACCGATCTCGACAGCGTGATCGCCACGATCGAGGCGCAGCCCAGACAGCCCGATGTTTGCGTGGTCGACTCGGTGCAGACTATGTACTGCGCAGACCTCTCCGGCGCGCCCGGCAGCGTCGGCCAGGTCCGAGAGGTCACCGGGCGCTTGATGCAGCTTGCAAAGAGCCGCGGAATCGCGATGCTGCTGGTCGGCCACGTCACAAAAGAGGGCTCGCTCGCCGGCCCGCGCGTGCTTGAGCACCTCGTTGACTGCGTGCTGCAATTCGAGGGCGAACGCGAGCGCAGCTTCCGCACCCTGCGCGCGGCCAAAAACCGTTTCGGTTCCACCAACGAGGTCGGCGTCTTCGAAATGGAAGGCAACGGTTTGATCGAAATAGAAGACGCCTCGGCCCGCTTTGTCGGCGACGCCACCGGATATCCCGGCTCAGTAGTCCTCGCAGCGATGGAGGGCACCCGCCCGATGCTCGTAGAAATCCAGGCGCTCGTCGCGCGCACGGATGTGGTGCCGGCCAGACGCGTCGCCAATGGCATCGATCGCAACCGCCTCGCGCTCGTACTCGCCGTTCTCGCCCGTCACGCCGGCCTCTCGCTCGGTAACCACGACATCTTCGTCAACGTCGTCGGGGGGGTGCGAGTGGACGAGCCAGCAGCAGACCTCGCGATCGCGCTCGCGGTGGCTTCTGCAGCGAAGGGAGTCGCGCTCACCGATGACGGCGTCCCGCTCACATGTTTCGGAGAGATCGGCCTCACCGGCGAGCTACGTCCAGTGCCGCAGGCGGATCGCCGCGTCGCAGAGGCCGTCAAGTTCGGCCTCACGCACACGTCGATCCCCGCGGCAAAGAGCGATCACGCCGGCGTGCACAGTGTCAAGGAGGCGCTGGCTCGGGCCTTCGATTACAGCTAGCTCGCTGTCGCGGGCCGCGCACGCCGAGCGACAAGAGATGAATCGAGTCACTCCTGCCGACGGAACCGACCTACGCGATGCATCAGCGGCAGTCGGCGAAATGGCAATAGCCGAGGCTGTGATCGAATCGATCAGTAAGAACTACGAGCGCTGAGCAGTAGCGCCGGCCTGCATCGGAATGCCTTCGGGCTCATACCCATAGCCGTACCCGTAGCCATATCCATAGCCCTTCTCAGCCCCTCCGCCGCCGACCACGACCACACCGAGGGCGCGGGCCTGAGAGGCGGACAGCAGCCTACGGACCTCCTTGGCCATCCCCGAGCGCAGCACGCCGCGACGGCCGATCACAACGATCCCGTCAACGCGCTTGGCCAGCGTCATCGGGTCGCCGACGCGCAGCATCGGCGAGGTATCGATCAATACGAGGTCAAAGCTTTCCTTCACGGTGTCAATGATCGAGGCCAACGCTTGGGTGCTCACAAACTCGCCCGGGTCGGGCGGGATCGCTCCGCAGGGGAGCAGCCAGAGCCCGCCCTCGGGGTTGCTGCCGCTGGTTGCACCTGTGGTGTCTCCGAGGCGCAGGCGGATCAGGGCCTGCTGCAAGGTGGCGCTGCCGACGGCGATGTTTGTGATTCCGGGTCGGGGGAGCAGGTCGAACGTGCGCTCGAGTGAGGGACGCCGCAGGTCGAGGTCGATGAGGCAGACGTTTTTGCCCGATCGGGCGCAGGCCACGGCGAGGTTCGCAACGGTCGTGGACTTGCCCTCATTCTCGACCGCGCTGGTGAACAGCAGCACGCGCGAGTCCGCGCCGAGCGATGCGAACTCGAGGTTGCTGCGCAGCAGGCGATATGCCTCGGTGTCGGGCGAGTTGGGGTCTGAGAGCATCAGCGGGAGCGTGGTGTCGCGGCGCTTCTTCTCGAGCGGGACGCGCACGAGCAGGGGGGAGCCGACGGCGTCTGCGATGTCTTCTGCGGTGCGCAGTCGGGTGTCGAGGGCATCGACGGCGAACGCGACTCCGATGCCAAGCATTATCCCGAGCAGCAATCCGAGCACGGTGTTTCGCACTGGGGTCGGCTTGACCTGTTCGGCCTGGATCTCGGTGCGCACTATGAAGGAGTTGGACGTCTGCAGCGCCTGAAGCGTGCGCAGTTGCTCGCGTTTGTCGATCAGGGTCTCGCGCAGCGTCGCAGCGTCGGGGTCGGTCGCGCTGCCGGCCCGCAGCTGCCTTGAGACCTCAGAAAGCGCGCGGGCGATCGAGGCGGTGTCAATCTGGGTCCGAAAAATCGTGTACTGCTCGGCGTACTCGTTGACGAGCTGCTTGGAGCGGAGTTGGTCCTCGTCGGTGATCTTGAAGACGAGGATGTCGCTGTTCTGGGAGCTTGAGATCTCGGTCTGCTCAAGCAGCTGGGTCGGCGTGATGTCGGTGATCTTCAGAGCATTCAGCGTGTTGCGCGCGACGATTGGAGTGGCGGCCAGCTCGGCCTGAGTCTGGGCGACCCGGTCGGCATCGTTTGCCTGGATCGACTGATCCTGGGTGTTCGTGAGGCTATTGCCGATGTTCTTCTGGCTGAGCAGAACGTCTGCCTGGCCCTGATAGGCAGGCGCTTGGAACATCGAGAACGCGAGAGCCGCGCCGGGTACGAGAAACGCACAGAGGATTACCAGGCCGCGGCGACGACGGACCACTGCGAGGGCATCACGCAGCGAGGTTCCGCTCTGTTGTTGATCGTTTGGATTCAAGGGTCTAAAACTAGTCCCGCCGGGAGCGGCTGGCCGCTTTCCCCAAGTATTGTCGTTTGTCGCCCTGCATTGACTGCGAGACGAGCCCTTGCACCGCGAATTACAGCGTGATTGATCTTCATATCCATCTTCTGCCCGGGATCGATGACGGTCCGGCCGACGTCGCGGGCACCGTCGAACTCGCCCGCGCATGTGTCGCCGACGGGGTGCAGGCGGTCGCCGCAACGCCGCACGTGAGCGCGAAATACCAGACGACTCCCGCGCGGATGCGGCAGGGCGTGGAGGAAGCGCGCATTGCGATCAAGGCGGCTGGCGTGCCATTGAAGGTCTACGCCGGGGCAGAGGTTGCGATTGATCAGATGGCGCGGCTGAGCAATGAGGACCTGCGCGGCCTCACCCTTGGCCCGACTGAAGGATTCATCCTGCTCGAGACTCCGTATGCGGCCTGGCCGATGGAGCTCGAGACTCAGGTCGGAAGGCTCGCGATGCTTGGCATCCGCGGAATCCTCGCCCACCCCGAGCGCAGCGCGGGTGTTCAGGGACCTGGTGGGATCGAGAAGCTCGAGCGAGCCGTCAGCCGCGGTCTTTACACCCAGGTTACGGCAGGTTCGCTCGTCGGACGATTCGGTCGCACCGCCAGGAACACCGCCAACGAGCTGCTCCAGCGTGAACTGGTCCACGTGATTTCGAGCGACTCGCACAACGTCGATCGTCGACCGCCGCGAATGGCCGAGGCAGCAGCGGATGTTGGTGATCCGGAGCTTGCGAAATGGCTCACGACCGACGCTCCGCTCGCGATCGTGCGTGGAGAACGACTGCCGCCGAGGCCGACGCCCCGCGATCGCCCGAGCGGCGGCCTGTTTGGCCGCGGTCGGCGCGGTTGACTACTTGAAGTACTCGCGCGAGCCGAGCGGGGGGCTGCGTTCGCCGTCCTGTTCGGCCACGTACTGTCCGGCACGCCTGCTGTCGACCGTCAGGTGCCGCTTGAAGACTCCGTTGGAAGCCGCTTTTATCGTGGCGACGCGCCTGTACGCGCCGTCGCGCAACACCTTGATCGTCACGTCCTTGGTGCTGCCGGCCGGTGCCTTGCCCCATACGAGCAGCCCGCGTCCCTGCTGACGAACGAAGAAGGGAAAGCGCAGTACGTAATAGGTCGGCTTGGCTCGTCCGGCCGAGTCGAAAAGTCCACCGCCTCTGATCATCGCTTCGGAGTTGTCGGACAGTGCGAGCCAGGTCACCTGCGACACACCGGCGCGCCAGAACATGTAGAGGGCGATCGCAGTACGACGCGCAGCCACGGTTGGAGGATCACCGATCGAGCTGTTCGCCGGCGTCGTGAACCACGCGAACTCAGTCACCCAGAGCCGTTTGCTCCCGGGGCTGATGCTCTTTTCGTTCTGGGCAGCCTGGAGTATCTGCGCAAGATCCTCGACATCGGCGACGAACATGTTTCCGGCGATTCGCGCCCGTTGGGTCGGTCTTGCATCCAACGAATACGGATGAAGACCGAGCACGTCGAATCTGGCCCGCTCGGTGCAGCTCGGGTCCCTCTCGAACCAGCCGTTGGCCGGCGTCACGCACAGGAGCTGCTCGGCGAACTTTTTGGGAAAAGCTGCGGGCTGGGATGACTTGACCGGCGCAAGCCCGGCCGTCACGATCGTCGCGCCAGGTTGCACAGCCTTCACGGAGTCGCGCATCGAATTGAGCAGGCCGCGATAGAGCTCTGCGGATGTCGGCGCAAGGAACAGCGGAAGGTTTGGCTCGTTCCACGCCTGCCAGATCGAGACTCTGGGGAGGTTGCCAGCAGTGGTCGCGTCGGAGTACCCGCCCGAGTAGCGGACCGCCGCGGCGCGCGCGAAATCGCCGAAGGCCGCGGCGCTCGGCTTCCAGGCGCCGCTGCCGGCTTTGGCGCTATCCGGCGCCATCCCATCTTGCGCCCAGCGCGGTGCTTTGAAGAGCATCAGGTAAGGCGCGAATCCTGCGTCGACCGCCCGACGCACCTGGGCGTCGGTACCGGCCCAGTTGTAGTTCGGATCGGCCGGGTTGCGGGCGTCGAAGTCGGACGGCTTCGTGGCGCCCGACGGCGCGATCGCATTCCAGGCGGCCGCAATCCGGACGTAGCTGGCGCGCAACGTCGTCGCTCGCGCCAGCGCGGTTGCTGCCGATGATCCGTTCGCCAACCCTGAGTCATCGATCCCAGTACTGAAGCTCGGCAGCGCCGACCGCGTCTGCTTCATCTTCCCGGTCGCGGCAGATCCGGTGAAGCCGACGCAGAGCCCAGCGATCAATGCGGTCATGACGAGCGCGGCGGCAACGCCTGCGCTGCGACCCCGGCCGGACATGGCGTCTAGACGCCGCGGCGCGCGAGGACGTGGCGCACGGTGCGGAGCATGATTTTCGCATCCGACCACCACGACCAGTTGGCCACGTAGAGGTAGTCCGTGCGCATCATTTCATCCAGCGGCATGCTGACCGGGCCGTGAAGCTGCCAGGCGCCTGTGATGCCGGGTGTGATGCTGCTGCGACGGCGATACCAACCAGTCACCGCGACGTCTTCGCGTGGAACCAGCGGTCGCGGCCCCACCAGCGACATGTCGCCGCGCAGAACATTGAAGAGCTGCGGGAGTTCATCGGTCGATGTGGCGCGCAGGAGCTTTCCGACGCGCGTGATGCGCGGATCGTCCTCGATCTTGAACAGGCCATCGGTTTCGTTGAGGTGCGCGAGCTCGGACTTCTCACTGTCTGCGCCCTCGCGCATCGTGCGGAACTTGAAGATCGCAAAGTCCTCGCCAAGTCGCCCGATTCGAATCTGGCGGAAGAAGACGGGTCCGCGGGAGTCGAGCGTGATCGCGATTGCCGCCAGCACCATGACCGGTGAGGCGAGCAGCAGCAGTAGCGAGGCGCCGACGACGTCGGTTGCGCGCTTGAGCACCGTCGAAGAGGCCGTCATGCGGTAGTCACGCACGCCCAGCAGTTGCTCTCCGCCGACGTCGTCGCTCTCGACGGCAAAGCCGATCGCGTCGAACAGTCGCGGCAGCAAGCTGATCTTCACGCCGAGGCTCTTGACGCCCCTCACGACTTCGCTGACTTCATCGGGGTTGCGGTTGCCCGGCACCACGACGATGCGGTCGATCTCGTAGAACGACAAGAGCACGGGGAGGTCATCGATCTCTCCGAGCACCTTGGCTTGACCGACCGTGAGGTCGGTCGTCGTGATTGGAACACGGCCGACGATTTCGGCCCGGATCTGAGGCGAGAGCACGATCTTGCGCGTCAGGTGGTCGCAGTCCACGCTGCTTCCGACCACGAGCAGGCGTTCGGTCGGCGAAACGAGGCGCGCCGCGAACCGCGCGATCACGCGGCCGACGATCAAGAAGACGGTCATCACCGCGATCAAGAAGACAAGCTGCTTGGTCCCCAGGCCAGGGCTGCCGATCACCGCAAGGTCACGCGCAAAGAACGCGATCACCGTCGTCATCATCGCCAGCGTGAAGATCTTCGGAACTTCTTCGATCGTCGTGTGATTGAGCACGTGTGCGTCGCGGTCGTAGAGACCGGCGAGTTTTCCAATCGGCACGACGAACAGCACCGCGACAAACATCGCCCAGTAGACCTGGGAAGTGTGCGTGAACGTCGCTGTGGCGACGAGCGCCAGTACAGCGGCGATCAGGTCGCTCGCGCCGAGCAGGCGGCGATAGGTGGAGTCGCGACGATCGGCGGCCTGCGAAATCTCATTCGACTCGGCGATCGCTTCGGGGGGATCGAGTGCGAGTAGTTCACCCGGTAGATCCTCAAGCGTCCTTGCCTGTTGACCGCGAACCAGCTCTTCCGTGGCTCGTTGTTCTTGTGCTGACATGGGAAGTTCTTGTTCTATCGCGGTCCCTGGCCGGGATTCGAACCGGCTGAGGCAGCAGATCCATCGCCACCAAGAATCGATCCCGCGCCGCCACCGAAGACTGCGAAACCAAGTCCACCGACGAGTGCCAGCCCCGCGATGATCAGCGCCGTTGAGCGGCTGACTGGACCAAACTTTGCGGACGTTGCGACCGATTCTGCGGCCGGCGGAGTTGGTGTGGTGCCGCTTCCTGCGACTGCCCCAGATGCCCCGCTGGGGCCTTCTTCGGACCCATCCCTCTTGACCGACTTCTTGTTCTTCCTGGCTGCCTTCTTGACTTCTTCTTCAGAGACTGTGCCGTCGCCGTTTGCATCAACGGCCGGGAGTGCGGCGCCTGACTCCTCATCACGCTGTTCGCTGCCGCCGCCCCTGGGGGCCTGTTCGAGGTACTGATCCTCACCGGAACTCGTGGCTGCGAATGCAACGTTGGCGAGCGCGAGCAGGCAGCCCACCACTGAGAGCACGGTGAAAAAGAACAGACGGAAGCTCGGCTTAGACTGGCCCGATGGCTGAGAACGTGACAAAGCTTGGGCCCGCGCCTGCTGGTCTGGGATGGCTGTTGCGGCTGTCATTGATTCTGGTCTCATCTCTCGTCGTTTCGTACTACGCGTTGCGTCACGGGTCCTACTCGTTGCTCGATCGGCAACAAATGGCAGTTTTTGTATGGGTCGGCGTTGGAGTTGCAGCAATTTGCGGGGTGCTGCCCGCCGTAAAACTGCCTCGCGTACTGCTGGTTCCGTTAATCGCGATCTTGGGCCTCGCAGCCTGGACGCTGGTTTCCCTGGCCTGGACAGAAAGCGCGGAGCGAACATTCGCTGAGTTCGCACGCATCGTCGGATATCTGGGGGTCGTGATCCTCATCTGGCTGGGCGTCGGGCGGAGCACTTGGCGTCTAGTCGCCGCGGGCCTGCTGACCGCCGGTGTACTTGTCTGCTTCTTGACCATGCTGAGCCGATTCTGGCCAGCATTGTTTCCATCGGACACGGTTGCCATTAACTTGAAGACGACACGGATCAACTACCCGTTTGGTTACTGGAATGCCGTAGGTAGCTGGAGCGCGATGACGATCACCCTTTGCCTTGCCTACGCGGCCCACGCGCGCTCTGGAATCGTTCGTGGCCTGGCATTGGCGGCGGTGCCCATGTGTTCGATCGGGTTGTATCTGGCGCTCTCGCGGGCCGGTTTCGGCGGAGTATTGATTGGCATAATCGTGCTCCTCGTGCTGGCCGAATGGCGGTGGTTGACCTTCATTCAGACGCTTTTGGCGGCCGTCGGAAGTCTGGTTGTGATCCTCGCTCTGCAGGGACACCGGGAACTGGTCGAGGGAACGGGAAGCGGCGGTGCATGGTCCGTGGCGCTGGTCCTGACCCTGGTAGGCGGTGTCCTCGCCGCGTTCGCTGCAGTTGGAAGGTCAAAGAGGTTTGGTCAGCGGTTGAAGATGCATCCGATCAGCGGGCGGCGATTCTCGATCGCGGTCGTATCGGTGGCGGTCGTCGCGATAGCTTTCCTGGTCGCCGCCTGGGGTGGCAGCGCCTACGACGAGTTCACGGGAGGCGACACCGGCGCGATCGCAACCAACGACGAAACTCGCCTGCTGCAACTCAACGGCAACAGGAATAATCTGTGGGCCTCTGCGTGGCGCGCCTTCGAGGCCAATCCAATCGGCGGCATCGGCGCCGGCACTTTTGAGTTCTGGTGGAGCCGCGACGGGACTAACGGCGAGTTCGTTCGTGATGTGCACAACATCTACCTCGAGGCCCTCGCCGAACAGGGTGTCGTCGGACTGGTTCTGCTTCTGGCGGTGTTCCTTGGGCTGCTGCTCGCTGCATGGCGGGCGCGTTCCCCACTGATGGAGCGAGATCGCGGTGCCGTCGGTGTTCAGGCGGGGCTGATCGCTGTATTCGCTGGATTCATGTTCCAAGCCGGGGTCGACTGGATGTGGGAGTCAACGGCGGTGGCCGTTTTCGCGCTCGTTGCGGTCGCGATCGCGTCCGTAGTTTCGAGCGAACCTCGAGATGCTCCGGCCGGCGCGACCAGGTCTGTCGGACTTTTGCTTCTTTCGCTGCTCGCGGTAATAACGATGTTCGCTGGACTCTCGAACGCCAGGCAAATCGAAAAGAGCCAGAACGCCTTCAGGGCAGCGGATTACAAAAACTCCCTCGCGGCGGCTGACGACGCGATCAGGGCCGAGAGCTGGAGTGCGACCGCCTATGGGCAACGTGCATTGGCGCTGCTGAAGCTGGGCGAGCTGGGGCAGGCGCAGGCGGCGATTGACCTGGCCGAGCAGAAGGAACCGACCAACTGGCGTTGGCCGCTGATCACCCTGCAGATCGCGATCGCGGATGGCGACCCAATCGGTGCGGTCGAGGCCAGGCGCCGCGCGCTCAAGTTGAGGCGCTTCTCCAAGTCGCTCGGTGAGCGTTCGCCGGGAGTTCGCTGAGATGTCGCCGCACTGACGCTTGAGGCGATCGAACTTGCCCAGAAGGAGGAACCGAGAAACCCACGAACTGGCGCTGGCCACTGGTGGCACTGAAGATCCACATTGCAGCAGGCGATGTGGAAGCGGCGGCCGCCGACGGGCGTCGAGCGATCGAGTTGCGCAGATTCGCTGAACGGTCAAGCTGTCCGCACCAACGCCGTGATCTGATCGATCGCAACCTCGGCGCGCGCACCGAGCGCACCGAGCACAGCCTGATCTGGAGGCACTGCCGATCCGATCGCGCTGGCGATCTGATCGGCGCTGGCGGTGAGCGGGACGCTGCTCAGCCCGAGTTCGTCAGCCAGCGCGGCGGTCTTGTTCTCTGTGCGCACCACCACGGCTGGCGTACCGACGAGCGAAGCGAAGATGCAGGCGTGAAGCCGCATTCCGATCAACACTCGGGCGCATGCGATTTCCCGCATTGCATCAGTCCAGGAAGACTCGCGGCTCACCTGTGCCCACGGCGCGTCTGCATCGGCGAAGAACCCGCGCAACTCCTGCTCATCCGCATGCGGCCGTCGGTCAGTCGGCACCGCGAGGAGTGACTTGACCTTCAGCGAGCGGATCGCTCCGACGAGACTGCCGACAAGCGCCGTGCTCGCGTCCGGTCGGAGGCTGAGTGCGAGGTCAAACTTTGGATTGGCAGCCGGGCCGAGGTCATCGAGAGCTTCCGGCAGGAAGAGCGGGTCAGCGGAAACGGTCGCCTCGCAGGCGGACCAGCTTGCCAGCAATTCGAGGGATCCGCCATCGCGGACCGTCACGTTTCGCGCGCGCCGAACTGCAAACCAGTAGAACGGTCTCAAGTGGACAGGCACGCGTTCGACGCCGATGGCGCAGATCACGAGCGGAGTTCGCGTCAACATCGAGATCACCGCGACTTTCAGGCAGTAGAGCGCAAGCCCTTTGTCGTTCTGGATCAGGGTTCCGCCTCCCAGTGCCGCAACCTTCGACCTGCGCATTGCCGAGTGGAGCGACCAGACCGATGTGGAGACACGACCGACGCCCGGTGCTTCTCCAGATCGGCGCACGTTGATCGTTCGCAGAACGACCGAGTTCGGGCCCAGCGCCCGTCGCACTCCTCGCTCGAGGCATTCGCTGATCGCCTCATCGCCCAGGTTGAGGGCGATTCCGTCCTCGGTCTGCACGGCGGCAGAACAGATCAGCACGTCGACCTCGCGGGCACAGCGACCGCTCACCAGAGCGCTTTCCGGCGCTTTTTTCGAGCCAGCGCTTGGAGTAGTGTCGTCGCCCATGGTTCTGATTTCCCGTCGATTATCTGGGCCATCCCTCGAGGACCGAGGAATCAACACCATATGACCTTCGGAATTGTTACTGCGATCAACGACAGAGACGTGCTGAAAGGTCGAAGTTGAAGCGCTCAGGCGCGGGCGGCGAACCGGTGCGCGTACTCGTTGACGGCCTCGCCATGAAGCCGGAGCTCGGCGGCATCGCAACCTACGTCCGTTCGGTCGTGCGGGAGCTTGCCCGGCACGACGAACTTCGACTCACGCTGGTGACAAGCATGCGGGAGGAGTTCGACCCGCTCGACCGCGTCGAGTTGATCGAGGCTCCAGATTCGGTGCGAAGGTACGGTTTGCGCGTCGTCTGGCGAGAGCGGAATCTGGCGCGGATTGTCCGCCAACAACGAACGGAAGTCGTTTTCTCGCCGACGATCGAGCTGCCGCTGCGGAAGATCCGCGTGCCCACGTTGATGGTTGTGCATGATCTCGGACCGGCGCAGTCCCCCGCAATATATGGCTGGGGCAGGTGGATGCGATACCACTCGCTCCTACGGCACTCGCTTTCTGTTGCGAATCGGGTCGTCTGTGTGAGCGCAGCGACAGAGGTTCAGCTGGCATCTTCAATTCGCATGGAGATGTCGAAGGTGACTGTGGTCGGCGAAGCTGGCGATGGGCTGCTGAAGTCGAGAAAGCCCGAAACGTCCCGAGTGAGGCGGAACCCGTTCGTTTTACATGTCGGCGCGCTCCTGCCGCATAAGAACTTCAACACTTTGATGCTCGCGTTCGCCGACAACTCGCTGTCGCACTTCGAACTCATCGCTGTAGGACCTCTGAGCGATTCCGAGCGGGCCGAGTTGCAGGCGCTAGCAGACGAGCACGGATTCGGTGATCGCTTTCACCATCTCGGCTTCGTCGAGCGCGCAGAGCTCGACGAACTCTATTTGGCGGCGAGCTGCGTCGCGATCCCAACGCTCAACGAAGGATTCGGTCTGCCTCTGCTGGAGGCTCAGGCGCGCGGAGCGCCAGTGGTTGCATCGAGCATCCCCGCGTTGCGGGAGGTTGCCGAATCAAATTCTGCCTTCTGGGTGGAGCGGCCGCTCGATCCTCAGAGCTGGGCTCGCGCGATTCTGGCGGTGACCGGAAACGCTCCGCTCCGGCAGTCGTTGGTCGACGCCGGTGCGACGAGCGCGGGCGCTCACTCGTGGGAGGCGGTCGCCACGAAACTCGCCGCAGAACTGCTCGCACTCACAGATGCGTCTGCCTGATCGAATTTCGAACACCGAGCGCTCAAGCGTACCGGTGGCCGCTGCGGCGCTCTTCTCGCGGGCGAGCGTCTTGACTGTGCTTTACGTGGCCAGCACGTCGCTCTCGGTCGGTGACAGGGACAGTTTCATCTTTGCGGTCGGAGTGGTCACGGCGGTCCAGGTGCTCGTTGACCCCGTGGCGCTCGCCAATTTCTACCTGGCCTCGCACCATCACTTCGACGCCCTCCGAAGCCATGGCCTGTTCGTGGTCGCGCGGCTGCAGCTGGTTCTCGGGCTTCTGGTGGTCGCGCTCCCGCCGCTCGTCATTCTTGCGGCCGGCGAGACGGCCGGGTGGGTCGGCTTGACAGTTGCGCTGGGCGTGCTCGCGTTCGGTGAGAACACGATGCGGTTCAAGCGTGTGGCCAGCCAGGACCGCGAAGACTTCATCCGCTTCTCGGGTGTCGATGTCCTCGTCGGCGTGGTCCGGTGCGCGACTGCGGTCGTGCTGCTGGTCTCGAGCCTTGAAGCATTTGCGGTTGCATGTGTGGTCGCCGGCCTCGTAGAAGTTGTAGTTGCGGCTCCGCGCCGACCCGGGGACTTCGATGCCGCGGACGACCTTTCGTTCCGAATCCTTGTCAAAGAAGCGTGGCCTTACTCAGCGACCACCGTGTTCTCGGCGACCTACTCACAGGGGCCGGTCGTTCTGCTCGGAATCTTTGGCTCGGTTTCTTCGGCCGCCACCTACGCAATCGCCGCGCGGCTGACGCAACCACTTGAGCTGCTTCCATCCGCAATAGCGAGCGTGCATATGCCTCGACTCGTCCGTCATAGTGCTGCCGAGTTTTCGACGGCAATCCGACGACAATCCCTCTTCGCGCTGGCTGCTGCGATTCCGGTGGTGATCGCCGTGGACCTGATCGGTCCGCCAGTGCTCGACGCATTCGGCTTTGACGACGACACGGCCCACACAACACTCTTCGTGTTGTCGGTGGTGTTGCTCTTCAAGTTCGTCACGTACCAGTTGGTCGCCGGGGCGATCTCTAGGGGTCGTATCCGAGCCCGCTGCAAGATCACTGCGTTCATCGCCCTCGTGAGCGTGGCCTCGGTCTCGGTGGTGGCGAGCGTCGGATCTGTCGCTGCGGCGCTGGTTACGCTGGGATGCGAGATCACGCTGTGCGCGGCTTTGTTGATCCTCCACGCGCGAGAGGGCGGGCCGGTCGAAGCTGAGGCGCAGCTGGCAGAAGGCGCGAACGGCCCGTTCGGAGGCGCATGAAGTTTCGTCCACTCGAATTGCTCACCTGTCTCATCGCCATCGCGGTGGGAGTAGGTGTCGCGGCACTTACCGAAGATTGGTCAAACGCCGGCGTTGCTGTTCTCGCGACGGCCGCGATCCTGGTCGCGGCGATGTTCGCGAGCTACCGATGGCTTCGTGATCCGCTCTCGCCGCTGATGTTGGTGCTGATCTTCGGCACTCGGGCTGGTCATTCTCGGTCTCTTCGCGCTGTTGCTCGGGTTCGTCGCATGGGTTCAGCTCTCCAACGGCACAGCAGAGGTATCTCCGGACACCGTTCGGATCCGCAGTGGAGCAGTGCTGGAGCGTTCGTGGGCTGTTGTCGGCCTTGTGCTGCTGGGCTTGCTGGTGGCAGCCTGGGCGTATTTCACGTTGATCGCATCGGTCGGGGGCATAGGCGCATACATCGATGCGCTCTCCCAAAGAAGCGGATTCTTTTTCGGTCGCGGCTACCTGAATCTCGCCGCACTGCCGCTCAAAGTCGTCACGCTCCTGCTCTTCTGTCATGCGATCTCGGCGGACCGGATTTCTGGAATCAGGAAGGCGCTGATAGGCGGCCTGATCGTTTCCGTGCTCATCGGCGACTTCCTCAGCGGCGGCCGAGCCGCGATCCTCACCGGAACGATGGTGCCGCTCGTAGTGATCTACCACTACGTCCGCCACCGGATTTCCATTTTGAGACTTGGAGCGTTGGCGCTTATCGCTCTGTTGATGTTCGTTTCGATCCGAGTCATCACTCGCGACGCTGTGTACCTCGGAGAGTCGAACGGCTCAAGCGATGCCGCCGCACTTACGCTGGAGGCGTTCAAAAATCTGCCCGAGACGACGGTCGGCGGCCAGGAGGCGATCCCGTTCGACTCACTTTTGGTGCTCCGGCTCCAGGCCGAACGGGGGCTGGATATCCAGTACGGCGCCACCTACCTCCCGATTCTCACATTTCCGGTCCCGCGCTCTGTGTGGGAGGACAAACCGCTCGGCGGCGGCAACGCCTGGTTCACACAGACTTTCTTTCCGCGCTTCTACGGTCCTCAAAAAACAGAAACGTCAATCAGCATGATCGGCGAGGCCTACGCAAACTTCGGCCGCGTCGGCGTGCCTTTCGTGCTATTTCTGTTCGGCTTGGGGCTTGGGATCGCACGATCGAGCCTTGGCCGGGTGACGACGCCGCGAGGGATGGTCATCTATGCCGTGACTGTCGGTTACTCGATCAATATCGTTCGCGGCGACGCTTTTCAGTCGGTCACGCGATACGCCCTGACGGTGGCTCTCGTCTCGCTCTTTGCATCGCTGATGCAGCAGCGCACTCGCGCCGTAGAGGCGTCGACACCTTCGGTCAGATCGACGTCAGACGGGTTGTCCGGGCGTGAACTTCCGAGCTCGTCCTAGAGGATCAGGCCGACAGCCCAAGAATGTACTTCGGGTGCTGCCGATAAAACCGCGCCGCACTCCGCGCATGCCGCCGAGTACTCGGCCCAAGCAGCGACCGCCGGCTGTCCCCACGGTGAAAATGGATCGCTGACATCGTCGGATCGAAAACAGTTTCCCAGCCAGCCTCACCGAGGCGAACGCAGAAATCCACGTCCTCGAAGTACAGCGGGTAACTGGGATCGAAGCCATGAACTGAGTCGAACGCCGTGCGGCGGATCATCATGCAAGCGCCTACGACCCAGGGGACCGTGGTCGGCCGATCGGAGCGAATCACCCCGAGTTCGGCGTGCAACCAGCGACGCCATGCAAGTTCGTGCGGGCGCGGCACGCTGCGCGCCGAGTCCTGAAGGCTGCCGTCGGGAAGCTCCAGAGCGGGCGCCGCAACCGCGACTCGTTCGTCGTCAAAGCGGTTTTCGAGATCGCTGAACATGTGACGGTCGTTGACGCGGATGTCGGGATTGATCAAAGTCACTATCGGTCCGCTGGCCGCGCGAATCCCGACGTTGGATGCTGCGGCGTAACCACCGTTGGTTTCAAGCTCGATGACGTCGAAGCCACTTCCGCGAGCGATCTCGACCGAATCGTCGCTCGAACCGTTATCCACAACGATCACCTTCGAGAACGAGTCGAGCAGCGGCTTGCACTCAGTGAATCCGCGCAGGTCCTCCGCACTGTTGTACGTGACAACCACGCACTCGAATCGAGGGCGCTCGGCCAGTCCTGGGCGATGGGGTTTGTGTGACTTCCGTGTGCGCACGCGGTTCTCCGAACCTCAGGGCCGGACGGCCCTCAGTTGGTGATCGGCAGATGCGCAGCGGCAATTGAGCGCCAAAGTGAATAGAGCCCCCGGGGACACAGAACGATCAGAGGCGGAAGCACGGCTGAATATTGGGTAGTTTTCCCCGATGACTTCGTCCCGAGAACTCGCGGGCAAGATCCGCTCTCGCGCTCGCGGCCTGGCCAACGATCTTGGTTACGACGTCCACAAGCTTCGAGACGAGCCCGTGCAGCCCGGCGAGCCAGACCTTCCGCCAACGACCCTGCTCAGTGCCGACGAGGCAATCGCAGAACTGATGGAAGTCGCACACCCGCGCGCGGTGATCGACGTTGGCGCGAACATTGGGCAGTTCGCGAGCTGGGTCAGGGGCTCTGGCTTTGATGGTCCGATCATCTCGTTCGAGCCTCAGCCAGTGGAGCACGCAGAATTGACCGCGGCGGCCGAATTCGACTCCGAGTGGTTCGTCGCCCCCCGCTGCGCAGTCGGGGCAAGCGACGGAAACGCCCAGATCCACGTCGCCGGAAACTCGCAGAGCAGCTCAATGCTCGGGATGCTCGATCTGCACAGGGACAACGCTCCGACCTCCGCGTACGTGGACTCGATCGAAACTCCGATCCGCCGGCTCGACGACTTGCTCGCTGAACTCGGCTTTGATCCCACGGACGCCCTGCTGAAGATCGACACCCAGGGCTACGAGGCCGAGGTCCTGCGCGGCGCGCCATCGACACTCCCAGTGATCGCCGCCGCCCATGTCGAACTCTCGCTCGCGCCGCTCTATGCCGGTCAGGCGTTGGCGTCCGAGATCTTCGCCCTGTTTGGCGCGGCAGGCCTTGAGCTCGCGATCATCAACGACTGCTTCAACACAGGTGACGGTCAAATCCTGCAGATTGACGGCGGATTCACCCGTTTGAACGCCGCAAAATAATCACTGACAATCTGCCCAACAGCCCTTGCCAACATGAAAAATCACCCCTACCCTTCGGTAGCGATGGATCGCAGGAAAGAAGATCAACTCGCGGCTCTCGACACGCAGCCGCTCGAGTGGTCATGGGTAGAACGCAAGCTGATCACTAGTGCTTCGTACTGGCTCGTCACCACCAAGCCCAACGCGGGAGGCCCCCACGCGCGCCCAGTCTGGGGCGTCTACTACGACGGAAGCGTCTGGTTTTCGACCGGCCGTTCGTCGGTCAAGGGCCAGAACCTCGCGGTCGACCCGCGCTGCATCATCCACATCGAGAGCGCCGACGACGTCGTGATCGTTGACGGAGTAGCCGAACTCGTCGCCCCGTGGGAGGACGTGTTTGCCGGCGACCACTCGCGCGCAGTGTTACGGCGCTACATGGCCAAGTACGTGATGACCGAATCCGAACTCTCGCCCCAGGGCGAACTCTCCGACGCCGGCCTCTACCGCGTACATCCCAAAACGATCAACGCCTGGCTCGAAGGTGCCTACCCAACCACCCAGTCGCGTTGGAGCTTTGAACTTCCCGAGCCTTCCCGCCCCCGCGGCGCGTAGTCGCACCGGCACGTGGGGGTAGGATTGATCTGTGGAACACAGCTCGATCAACCTGTCCGCGAACTTTCAGACCTTGAAGACTTTCAGCCAGCCGGTAGTAGGCAACACTTGATCAATTTTCAGCGGCCGATGTTTTCCGACAATCGAGCGGACACGTGAGCAACCATCGAGCGCGATATCGCGAGCTTGCCGTAGTCATGTCCCACCATGGGCTGGGGTACCTTGCCGGCGTTCTCGGCCTACAACAGCGCATTCCATTTCAGCGGGGCTGGCTGGGCCACGAGCCTCGCGACGATGCTTACGCGCGGCCGGAGCACGTTCGGCTTGCGCTGGAAGAGATGGGCGCGACTTTTGTCAAGCTCGGCCAGATTCTCTCGACGCGCCCGGACCTGCTTCCAGAGTCGTATCAACACGAACTTGCAAAGCTTCAGGACAGTTCGCCCGCCTTGCCGGGAAGCACAATCCGTGAGGTCATCGCCCAGGAACTCGGGCGTGACGTCCAAGAAGCTTTTGCCGATTTCGATGACGAACCACTGGCGACTGGGTCGATCGGCCAGGCACACGCGGCGACGTTGCTCGACGGGACCGAGGTCGTGGTCAAGGTGCGCCGGCCCGGTGTCATGGCGCAAATCGAAGAAGACCTTGAAATATTGCGCAACCTGGCCGATCACGCCAGTCGCAAATGGCGGGCCGTCGATGAATACGACGTAATTGGCCTTGCGGAAGAGTTCACCTCGACTTTGAGGGCGGAACTGGATTACCTGCAGGAGGGGCGAAGTGCCGAACGATTTGCGGACAACTTCAAAACTGAATCCGACGTGCATGTGCCGCGGGTGTTCTGGGAGACGACGACCTCGCGTGTTCTCACACTGGAGCGAATCCGGGGAATCAACGTGCGCGACCTCGCAGGACTGGACGCCGCCGGGATTGACAGGCACGCGCTCGCGGAACGCGCCACCAACGTGACGGCGAAAATGATCTTCGAGGACCGCTTTTTTCATGCCGATCCGCACCCCGGCAATCTATTTATTGAGCCGAATGGCACAATCGGAATAATCGACTTCGGCATGGTCGGCACTATCGATGAAAATCTGCGAGCGCAGCTGGCCGCATTGCTCGTCTCCGTCGCGCGAAAGAATCCCGACCGGATTGCCGACGCGGTGCTGGATCTGGCAATAGCTCGCGTAGAGGTCGATCGCCATGCCTTGAGCGCGGATCTCGGGACGCTGCTCGCACGCTACGAAGGAAAGTCGATCGGCGAGATTCAGTTCACCCGACTAATCGGGCAGGTGCTCGTGATCGTGCGGAACCACCACCTGCGTCTTCCACGCGAACTCGCACTGATTCTGAAGATGCTTTCAATGAACGAAGGCATGGCCGTGGAGATGGATCCTCAATTTCAGATCGGCGAAGTAGTGGCTCCGTTTGCGCGCCGCCTAGCCGCCGAGGAATTCACTCCAGCAGCATTCGCACGCCGGCTTGCTCGTTCGGGCATCAATGTGGCCCAGTTCGGAGCCGAGCTACCCGAGTTGCTCATGCGCTTGACCGCCGTGATAGATGAGGGCGGCATGGAGGTCCATCTTCGCGCCGCAGAACTCGAACCGCTGGTCACACGGGTCGAGCGGCTTGGCAATCGGCTGGTGGCGGGTGTTGTGGCTGCCGCATTTATTGAGGGAATCGCCGAACTGCTCACGGTGGAGCCGAGCCGTCGCCGTGCGATCGATCGCCCGCTGCTCGCGGTCGGCGCGGGCGCCGTCGGATCTCTCGGCGCGTATCTGGTCTGGACCGGACGTCGCGGAAGGCGTCCGATCCGCTGAGTGCGGCCTACCCCAGAAACTCTGCAGAATTATTGGTAACCACCCAATCCCGCCAAAACCCTCAAAATGCCCGCAATACCGCATTGCTATGCGGTCTAGCCAGTATATGTATGTGATCATCTACACTTAGACCTATGGCCCAACGTGGTGTAGAAGAGTCAGTAGAACTGCACAACAGGTTGGAGCCGAAGCTTCTCAGGGCCTTGGAGATGATCGCTCCGGGCTCGTTCATCCGCGAAGGAATCGACGAAGTGCTGCAAGGCGGCACCGGCGCGTTGATCATTATTGGCGAACCCGAAGAGCTCGCTTTTATGTTCTCAGGTGGCATCAAGATTGACCTTGACTACCAGCCAGCCATGTTGTACCAAGTCGCGAAGATGGATGGCGCCATCGTCCTCAGCTCCAATGCATCAAAGATCGCCTGGGCCAACGTCCAGCTGATGCCGGACCCCACGATCCACTCCGTCGAGACCGGCACCCGCCACCGCACCGCCGAGCGTGTCGCCAAGCAGTCCGACGCGATCGTCCTCGCGATCAGCGCAAGACGAGAAGTCGTATCCCTTTACGTCGACAACGCCAAGTACGTAATGGTCGACATCCCCGAGGTCCTCGCGAAGGCCAACCAAGCTCTCGTGACTCTTGACAAGTACCGCCGCCGACTTGACCAGGTAAGTGCCCGCCTCACCCTTCTGGAGTTCGAAGGCCGCACGTACATGCACGATGTCCTCACCGTCCTCCAACGGGCCGAGCTGATCACACGCATGTCCGTAGAAGTTGAGCGCTACATCGTCGAGCTCGGCACCGAAGGCCGATTGATCGAGATGCAGCTCGAGGAAACGATGATCGGCGTCGCCGCCGAGAAACACGGCCTCGTACGCGACTACATGACGCAGGACACCGACGAGACCTACGGCCAGGTCGTCGATCACCTCGCGCGCATGCCCCACCAAGACCTTCTTGACTTCGGTCGCCTGGCAGAGCTGCTGGGCTACGACCGCAAGATGAACACCATCGACTACGCGGTGGCTCCGCGCGGCTACCGGATCCTCTCAAGGATTCCGCGTCTGCCGAAGATGGTGGTCCACGACATCGTCAACGAGTTTGGCGGTCTGGACGAATTGCTCAGCGCCGATGATTCCGAGCTGGAAGCGGTCGAAGGCGTGGGCGACGTACGTGCAAAAGACATCCGGGAGGGCCTCAAGCGCCTCCAGGAGATCAACTTGGTGGATCGGTACATGCAGGCCTGAGGCCCGCGCTGCTTTTAAAGCAAGTACCGCCGCCAGCAATCAGGAGGCGATGGACTATTCCCGCAACAGACGCAATTGACTTGGAGTTGGACGACCTGGAACTGGCGCCGGTGGCGCCGAACATCAAGTTCAAGGTTGGCGACAAGGTGGTCTACCCGCACCATGGTGCAGGCAAGGTCCTGAAGAAGGAAAAGAAGAAGTTGCTCGGCGAGTCGCGTGAGTACCTCACGATTCAGATTCTCCACAACGACATGACCGTGATGGTCCCGTGCGAGAAGACCGGCGTTGCCGGCCTGCGTCGCGTGATCGACCACGCGACGGTCAAGAAGGTCGTTGCAGTGCTTCAGGACGAGGTTTCAGAGATGCCCGGCAACTGGAATCGCCGCTTCAAGCACAACCGCGAGAAGATCCGCACTGGCGACATCTTCGAGCTGGCCGAGGTCATCCGCAACCTCTCCGCACTCGAGTCCGAAAAGGGTCTCTCGAGCGGCGAGAAGCAGATGTTCGTGCGCGCAAAGCGCATCCTCGCAAGCGAGTTCATGTATGCGCTCGACCTCGACGAGGAGGCCGCTGAGGCCCACGTCGACGAGGTTCTCGGTGTAGAAGTAGAGGAGCCGGTCGAGGCCTGACGGCTTCATTTCCCCCGGGGAGAGGGAATGAAGAATGCCACCACGCGCGATGGCGCCAGCGGCCACAAGCCGCTGGCGCTAATTGCTGCAGGAGGCGAAGGCAAGCGCCTTGGGTCCGTTGGGCCCAAGGCGTTGGTCTTTTGTGCGGGCAAGCCGCTGCTGGCCTGGTGCCTCGACGCGTTCGCGAAGAGCAAGTCTTTCGGTGACGGCGCAGGGCTCGTCGTGGTCGCCGCGCACGCGTCTGACCTCCCAGCCTTCGAGGCTGCCGCCGACGAAGCACGCGCCGCCGGCCTACAGATCCTGATCACCGAGGGCGGCCCCAGCCGATCACATTCCGTCGCCGCTGCCTTACGGGCCGGCCAATCGGAAGCCACCGAAATAGTCCTCGTTCACGACGCCGCCCGCATCTTCACAACCCCGGGTTTGATCGATGCTCTCCACGACGGGCTCGCATCAAACAAAGACCTCGACGCCCTGATCGCCGCCAGACCAGCGACCGACACGATCAAGATCGTTGATGACCACAACGTCGTCCACGAGACCCCACCACGCGAGAAGCTCTGGGCCGTGCAGACGCCACAGGCCTTCCGCGCAAACGCGCTCGAAGACGCGCTCAGCGCCGACGATGAAACGCTCTCCACGGCAACCGACGATGCCTCGTTGGTCGAAACCCGCGGCGGCCGAGTCAAGGTCTACGACTGGAAGGCGCCCAACCCGAAGATCACCACGCCCGAAGATCTTGCCGCGGCCGAGGCCGAGTTCACTCGATCAGTTTCTTGAGCGTGCCGACCAGCTCGTCGATGTCGAACGGCTTGACGAGATACGCGTCCGCGCCGAGATCGAGCCCAAGCAGCCGGTCCTCTTCTTCGCCCCGCGCGGTCAGCATCACGACCGGGATGTCGGCGGTGCGCGGGTCGGTCTTCAGCTTCACGCAGAGCTCGTGCCCCTGAATGATCGGCATGACCCAGTCGAGCAGCGCGATGTCGGGATGCTCGGCCAATGCGACCTCGAGCGCTGCCTGCCCGTCGGCCGCGGTGGTCACTTCAAACCCACGGGTACTCAGGCGGGTCGCGAGCAGGTCGCGAATGTCCGCATTGTCATCGGCGACCAGAATAAGCGGTCGCTCGCGATCAATCTCTTCTGTCAACGGCGCCACCTGATGTAACAATAGGTATCACGGAATGCCAACGGAACCCGCAAACGCGCCGTCGTCCGAACGCTTCAGCTTTCGCCGGCTGATCCGTTACAGCATCGGACTGCAGGTCTTCGTGATCGCGGTCCTGCTCGGCGCAACGCTGTGGGGAGCACTGCAGACGCGGGAAAAGTCAGAGGAACTCGCACGCGAGACGAAGAACGTGCTACTGCTTGCGGGCGTCAACCAAGAGTTCGAGAGAGCGCGCGTCGCGCTCCGCCAATACGTGCGTAGCGGCAGCGGCTTCAGTCTTGGCGCACTCAGTCAGTCGCGCAAACAAATCTCGATCATCGCGCCGATCCTTGAGGGCGGCCTGTCGCCCGGTGCGAAGGAGATGGCCGGGCAGCTGACCGATCAACAGCTTGCGTATCTGAAGAGCATCGGCGACAAGGCGATTGTCCGGGTGCGCCGAGGCGACATGGAGGGCGCGAACGCTGCGCTCACCTCGCCGGAGGCTTTTGCCCAGCTCAACCGCATCACCGGAACCAACAAGAACCTCAGCGATGATCTGACAGGTCGGCAGGCGAGTGCCGATCAGGCGGTCTCGCGGAGGCAGGAACTGAACGCGCTGCTGATCGTGCTCAGCGGACTGATCATCCTCGGCACGGGAATCGGCGTTCTGCTGTGGATCCGCAGCGAGACGATGGTGCCGCTCGAGAATCTCGCGGTCGCGTCGCGCAAACTCGGCCACGGTGATCTCTCGGCGCGCGTCGAGCCCGGTGGGGTGGAAGAGATCGCGTTGACCGGAAGCGCCTTCAACCAGATGGCAGAAGAGATCGAGCAGCACGTCGGGCAGTTGCACGAGTTGTCGGTCGCCCGCAGTCGTTTCGTCTCCTCGGTCTCGCACGAGCTGCGCACGCCGATCACCTCGCTGCGTGGATACCTTGAGCTGCTCGCGCAGGGAGAGGCTGGACCGCTCCAGCCCGACCAGGTCCGCTTCGTCGAAGTCGCCGATCGCAACGCGCGCCAGCTGTCCGATCTGATCGATGACCTGCTCACCCTCTCGAGAGTCCAGAGCGGACGAATGAGCCTGCGGACCGAGGGCGTGAACGTACGCGACCTGCTTCACGAACTGAAGACCGAGATGATGCCGATCGGCTCCGAGCGCGGGGTGGACGTGGTGCTCGTAGACACCGGTGACCTGATCGTTCAAGGCGACGCGATGCGACTGCGCCAGGCGTTCGGGAATCTCTTGAGCAACTCGATCAAGTACTCGAGGGACGGTCAGGCCGTTGTTGTACGCGCTCTCGCGGTCGATCGTCAGTCGGTGATCTCGTTTGTCGACTGGGGCATGGGAATCCCGCGCGAGGATCTGCCGCAGATCGCCGAACCGTTCTTTCGCTCGTCGAGCAGCGAGGGCGTGCCCGGGACTGGCCTCGGCCTCGCGATCGCCAAGCAGATGATCGAACTGCACGGTGGAAGGCTCGCGGTCGAAAGCGAACTCGGCAGCGGTTCTACCTTCACCGTGTACCTCCCGCTGGACGTGCTGCCGGCTGGCGGGCCCGACGAAGAGCCGCCGCTCGCCCAGTCCGCTACAACTTCTGGCGACTGAAGCCAAACAGACTCAAGGAAAGAATGCTCAGCGATTACCACGTGCACCTGCGCCCAGACGGCCCGGGTTCTGAATTCGAGAAGTACATGACTGCCGAGAACGCCGACCGCTATCGCGCCGCGGCCGAAGAGGCGGGGATCGAGGAGCTCGGCGTCAGCGAGCACATCTACCGCTTCAAGCAGGCGCTGGCGATCTGGGATCACCCGTACTGGCTGGGCGCAGCGGTCGACGACATTGACGCCTACGAAGCCTTCGTGCGCGAAGAGACCGACCTGCGCCTGGGGATCGAAGCCGACTTCATCCAGGGCCGCGAGGACAAGATCGAAGAAGTCCTCGCCGGGCACGCCTGGGACTACGTGATCGGCTCGGTTCACTTCTTGAAGCAGGCCGCGCTCGACATGGACACCTACGACATCTGGCGCGAGCGCACTGACCCCGCCGACATCTGGCGCGAGTACTTCCAGACGCTCGCCGACGCCGCGAAGACCGGCCTCTACGACATCATGGCCCATCCGGATCTCGTGAAGTACTGGGGCAAGGATCGGCCGCTTCCGGATACCGATCTGCGCTTTTTCTATGAGCCTGCGATCGAGGCCTTCGCCGAAGCAGGCGTGACCGTGGAGATGTCCACCGCGGGACTGCGCAAGCCGATCGGCGAGATCTACCCGGCGCCCGCGTTCATCGACATGTGCCTTGATGCTGGCCTGAAGTTTGCGCTGTCCTCTGACGCGCACGAGCCTTTGTATATCGGCCACGGATACGAGACGGCAGTTGAATTGCTCGGCGCGCACGGCATTACGGAGCTTGCGAAGTTCGAGGGCCGCAAGCGCACCATGGAGTCGATCGGATGACCGGCGGATTTGTGCGCACCGGGCTTGGCTGGGACACGCACCAGTTTGCCGAAGGCCGCGCGCTGGTTGTCGGCGGCGTGCCGATCGAGCATGAGCGTGGATTGCTTGGGCACTCAGACGCCGATGTGTTGACGCACGCGATCGCGGATGCTGTGCTTGGCGCCGGCGCCCTGGGCGACATCGGGGAACATTTTCCCGACACTGATACAGAGTGGAAGGACGCCGACTCGCTTGAGCTTCTGGCGCGCTGCTCGGAGCTGGTTCGTGAGCGCGGTTTGTTCGTCGTGAACGTCGACGCTACGGTGATCGCCGAAGAGCCGTTGATGGGCGGGCACCGGGCGCAGATGGTCTTCAACCTTGCCGCGGCGCTTGGCGTCGGCAACGATCACGTGAATGTGAAGTTCACTCGCGGCGAAGGAATGGGTTATCTCGGGCGCGCCGAGGGCGTCGCGGCGATGGCGGTTGCTTCGCTCGCGCCGGTACCTGAGGTTTGAGCGTGGTCCGGGCGCGGTTTGCCCCTTCGCCGACGGGTTCGCTGCATGTCGGGTCTGCTCGTACTGCGCTGCTGAACTGGTTGTTTGTCCGCCATGCCGGCGGGCGGTTGCTCTTGCGGATCGACGACACGGATGCGGAGCGCTCCGAGGCCGCGCTCGAGGAGGCGATCTTTGAGGACCTGAAGTGGCTCGGACTTGATTGGGACGATGGACCGGTGCATCAGAGCGATCGCGTCGCTCGGTACGAGGAAGTCTTGGCGGAGCTTCCTGTCGTGCGGCGCGGCGACGCATATGAATTTGAGGGTCGCGTGATCGCTCGATCGGATGGCTCGCCGTTGTACCACTTGGCAACAGCGGTGGACGAAATTGATGATTCGATCACGCATGTGCTTCGCGGCCGCGACCACCTGAGCAACACCGAGCTCCAGATCGCGATCATCCGCGCGATGGGGGCCGAGCCACCGGAGTACATCCACGCACCGCTGCTGGTGTTTGAGGGTGGGAGGAAGGTCTCCAAGCGTGAGGGGGCGGGGTCTGTGACGGTCGCTGATCTGCGCGAAGCCGGATATCCGGCTTCGGCGGTTTGCAATGCGCTTGCTCTGTCGCTGGCTGACTACGGCACCGAAGAGTTGATGCTCGGGCTGGATGAAATGGCCGCTCGCTTTGACATTCAGCGCCTGCACACAGCCGACTCCCAGTTCGACGAAGCCAAGATGCACTGGGTCGCCGGGCACCACATTCGCGAGATGGATCGATCGGCATTTGCTGGATTTCTGGCGGAGTTCGAGAGTGGGTCATTGCCCGACGTAGCGGTTGAAGCCGCGCAGACCGGCGGCGACACGTTCGTCGAATGCGCGGCCGTAGGTCGTGCGCTGGTCGATCCCCCGGAGCCCGACGATGACGCCCTCGATGCCATGGCCTTGCCCGAGGTCGCGGCGGCATTCAGTGCACTCGACGCGCTGGTAGCCGAATGGCCGCTCGATCTTGAATCGGCCGATCGCGAATTCGTGGCGCTGAAGGGTGCATTGAAGGCCGAGGGCATCTCACTGGGTAACGCGCTGCACGGTCTGAGGGCGCTTCTGACCGGTCGCACGCAGGGGCCTGAATTCCCCTACGTTCTCGCGACGCTCACCTCTGATCGTTTCGAGGCTGCGCGCGCTCGCATCTCCGCGTAGGCTTTCCGCGTCTGCCGGGGAATCAACCGTGGACCTCCTATGCGCGAAATCCAGATACACGACACCCTGACCAACGAGGTCAAGCCGCTCCATCCCCGTGACCCGGGTAAGGTCTCGATCTACGCCTGCGGCCCCACGGTGTATTCGCGCATCCACATCGGAAACGCGCGTCCGTACACCGTCTTTATGCTTTTGCAGCGCTTTCTCGAGCATGAGGGCTATGACGTGACCTTCGCGGTCAACGTCACGGACATCAACGACAAGATCTATGTTGCTGCCCGCGAGGCCGACGTGCACAGTGCCCAGCTGGCGCACGACATGACCGAGCACTACTTCGCTGACACTTCGCGTCTGGGTCTCGGGCGACCGGACCACGAACCGCTCGCAACTGAGACTGTGCCGGAGATCGTCAATCTGATTGAGGCATTAATCGAACGCGATCACGCATACGAGAGCGGGGGCGACGTGTATTTCTCCGTCCCGTCCTACGAGCGCTACGGCGAACTCTCCAACCGCGATCCAGACACGATGGACCAGGGCGAGGAGGACAACTCCCTGAAGCGCGACGCGCGCGACTTCGCGCTTTGGAAGACGCGCAAGGACGATGAGGACACGGCCTGGCCCTCCCCGTGGGGCGACGGCCGCCCGGGCTGGCACATCGAGTGCTCGGCGATGAGCGAAACGATCCTCGGTGTGGATTTCGACATCCACGGCGGCGGCATCGATCTCGTGTTCCCGCACCACGAGAACGAATGCGCCCAGACCTATGCCGGCCGCGGGGCCCCGCTCGCCAGGCTTTGGATGCACAACGGAATGGTCCGCTTCTCAGGCGAGAAGATGAGCAAGTCGGTGGGCAACATCTGGCTGCTTCACGAGGCGCTCGATGTCTATGCAGCATCCACTCTGATCATGTTCTTCATCAGCGGTCACTATCGCGCGCCGATCGAGTGCACCGCCGACACCCTGGCGCAGGCCGCATCCAACGTGGAGCGCCTGAAAGAGCTCGTCAAAAGGCTCGACCCCAACTTGACGGACGATGGCTTATTCGCAGTGTCAGAGCGGTTTTACGCCGCTTTGGCCGACGATTTCAACACTCCGGCGGCGATGGCCGAGATTTTCACCTGGGTTCGGGATGCGAACCGTCGATTGGACGCCGGCAAAGAAGTTGGGGGGCTCGAGACTCTGCGCGAGGCGCTGACCGTGTTGGGACTCGAAAGCGTGTTTGAGTCTGGCGGCGAGGAAGCAGATTCGGAGGCTTTGGCGCTGCTCGATGCGCGCCAGGCGGCGCGTGCTGAGAAAGACTTCGCAAAGGCCGATGCGATGCGGGATGAGCTCCTGGCCCTTGGATGGGAGATCCGGGACACTCCCGAAGGCCCGGTCCTCCGCGCTGTCTGACCCGCCCGGTCGTACTCTCCGGACATGATTCTTTACGGCAGGAACCCGGTCAGGGAGGCGTTGCGCGGCCCGCGCTCCGTCAGCCGCATCTGGGCGACCCAGGCGGCCGAGAAAGAGCCATGGCTTCGCGAGCTCGCCGGCGCGACGTCGATAAACCGGGCCAACACTGATGAACTGGTATCTCTTGCCGCCACGCCCGACCATCAGGGGGTCGCCGCGGAGGTCTCGGACTACCAATATGCGGACCCGAAGGCTCTTCTGCGCCCGGATGACGCTCTGGTGCTCGTCCTTGATGAGATCCAGGATCCTCACAACCTCGGCGCGCTCGCTCGCGTGGCCGAGTCTGCGGGCGCTACGGGCATGGTGATTGCCGATCGTCGAAGCGCCGAAGTCACGCCGACCGTGTGCAAATCGTCTGCTGGAGCCGTTGAGCACTTGAAGATCGCCAGGGTCGGAAACATCTCGGACTACTTGATTGCGGCGAAAGAGGCCGACGCTTGGGTTTACGGCGCCGCCGCCGATGGCGACATGGCCTACAACCAGCCCGACTACAAAGGCAAAGTCGTGATGGTCGTCGGTTCAGAAGGCAAAGGCATGCGCCCAAAGGTCGCAAAGACTTGCGACGCGCTCGTTTCGATTCCCCAGCGCGGCCAGATCGAGTCGCTCAACGTCAGCACCGCGACGGCCGTCCTGATCTACGCGGTCCTCCAGTCCCGCGACATCAAGCCCGCTTAGTTGTGCGGGAAAATTGGCCCAACCTGTCCCTCGGGGAGAGGTTGGGCCATAACCCAGGGGTGATCTGTCACGTTCCCGCCGCGCGGCGGTCACAAGCACGCCCAATGTTGCAATTTTCACTGCAATAAAGGGACCAAAACGCACGGTTGCCACAAAAGCGCAATAATTGCCGTCCGACAGTAAACCTAAAGTCCAGCTTCAGGTTTGAGGTCCCGGCAATGTCGGCCTCAACTCAGATGGACCGTAGGACACATAGAAGATCCATTTGACGCAAGTTGGGAGGCATGCGTCACGACACCAATGGGTATCCGCCTTGAATTGCTCACAAAGTGCGTGATTTGCAGGTGTTTAGCTCATTTGGAGGCAACGTGACACACGCATTCCAGGCAGCAGCAGTACCCGCAGAAACGCTCGAAGAATCAGAAGAGCTCGCTCCCCGCACCAATGCAGGGCGCATCAGGCAAAAGTCTAAAGCTCTACCTGAGGTTGATGATCACTACCTGATCGCCCTCGCCAAGTCTGGAAACAGCGAGGCATATGAGATGGTGTGCAAGCGCTACTACGGATTCGTCCGTTTGAAGGCGTCGTCCTACTTTTTGATCGGTGGAGACTCCGATGACCTGATCCAAGAGGGTCTCGTTGGCCTTTACAAGGCGATCCGCGATTACCGCACTGACCGCGAGAGCAGTTTCCGCAACTTCGCGGAGCTCTGCATCACCCGTCAGATCATCACGGCGGTCAAAACCAGCACACGTAACAAGCACACGCCGCTGAACCAGTACGTCTCCTTCAACTCGCCCCCGGGCGCGGGCGACGACGACGGCGACCAGACTCTCGACGAAATGCTCCCGGGCAGCCACGTGCACGACCCGGTAGTCCAGGTGATCAGTTCCGAAGAGCTCACCAGCCTCGTCGGCTGCCTCTCAACCACGCTCAGCGAGCTCGAAGGTGACGTTCTGCGCTTCTACCTCGACGGCTACTCCTACGAGGAGATCGGAGTGAAGATCGACTGCGACGCGAAGACGGTGGACAACGCCCTCCAGCGCGTCAAGCGCAAGGTCGGCGGGCACCTCGACGAGCGCAACGTAATTCTCTAATCAGGGGCTGATACTCGTCGAGTCGTTGCATACCTGGGTGCGGCGACTTTGCGCCTCGCATCTCCTGCAGCTATCGCTTTATAGATAATTGGGTGTGAATCGACTGTCTTGCGCAGGATTTATCGCTAAAGCGATAATTCAGCCCAGGCGACCGATGTAGAGGGTAAATTATCGATTAAGCGATATTTAGGAACGCGAGGTCGCACGAAGTGGAAATCACGAAGATCAAGAACGCTGAAGAACTGGGCGCGATCATTCGCAAAGTCCGAAAAGCACAGGGCCTTCGGCAGGAGGACCTCGCATTGGCGGCAGGCGCGGGAATTATGTCGATTAGCCGTCTCGAACGCGGGACGTCTCACGTGCGAATTGATCTGGTGCTGAGAGTTTTGGACGTGCTCGGACTGGATTTCAAGATCGCGAGCGCGAGCGACGAGGCAGATGGGTGGTCGGATGTCTGAGCTGCTCGACGTCTACTGCTTCGGGGAGACCGCGGGGTCGCTGACCGATGAACGGCCCATGCGATTCGAGTACTCCCGCGAGTGGATTGAGGGCGGACGTCCGCCAATCTCCCAGTCACTGCCACTCGACGGTCGCGCCGACCCGGAAGCTGCAACGGCGTTTTTTGGCGGCTTGCTTCCCGAGGGAGTGCCACGCAGGTTGATCGCTCGGTCATCGGGGATCAGCGAGGGGAACGACTTCGCGTTGCTCGCTGAGCTTGGCTGGGACTGCGCAGGCGCCGTGAGCGTCTATCGCCATGGCCAGCCACCGCTACCGGACGGAAACGGAGACGACGTCAAATGGTTGAATGGCGACGAACTGGCCCAAGTGATCGATGAGCTGCCGCGGCGGCCGATGCTGTTCGACGACGATGGAGAGGTCCGTCTTTCGCTCGCTGGTGCCCAGGACAAACTGCCGGTGGTTGTAGGAAGCGACGGCCGCATTGGTCTGGGCGGAAGAAGAAGTGGTACGGGTCGGGGTACGGCGCGCACGCCTTCAACCCACATCCTCAAACTGCCTATCGAACGCCTGGAAGGAACGGTCGTCAACGAAGCGTTCGCGCTGTCGCTGCTGAATCGCATTGGGGCGAACGCAGTTGAGGCGTCCCCGCGAACGGTGAACGGGCGGCAGTTTCTACTCGTTCGGCGGTACGACCGACGCGCCGCCGGGGCCGGCTCATCTTCGACACAACAGCGTCTCCATCAGGAAGACTTTTGCCAGGCACTTGGCGTGCCGTCGGATCGCAAATATCAATCCGAGGGGGGTCCCGGGCAGGCGGACTGCTTTGACCTCATCCGTCGGGCATCGGGTCGAAGGGCACCAGACGTCACCGCCCTCCTCGACGCCGCAGGGTTCAACTTTCTGATCGGAAATCACGATGCGCACGGCAAGAACTTTTCGCTGCTCTACACGCCTCAGAAAGCTCAGCTAGCCCCGTTTTACGACGTGCTCAGTTCGTTTGTGTATCGCTCGAGTGGTCACAACATGGATCGAAAGCTCGCAATGAAGATCGGTGGGGAGAATCGTTGGGACTATGTCCGTAGGCGGCATTGGGATCGATTCTTTGAAGAGGCGGGCCTCGGTGTGTTCCCATCGCGTCGCAGGTTGCTCGACCTTTGCGATCGGACCACACGAGCGGCGCGAGATGTGCGGAATGAGTTCGCCGCCGCAGGATGGGACGATCCGCTTCTCGACAGCATTATTGAGCTGATCGACTTGCGAGCCGCCGCAGTCCTCGCCGAGCTCGCAAGCCAGTAACCTCGCAGCCACGCCGGGATAGCTCAGCTGGTAGAGCAACTGCCTTGTAAGCAGTAGGTCAGGGGTTCGAGTCCCCTTCCCGGCTTCCATCTCACGTAACTCGCTGACCGCGAGCGTGTACAACTAATTCATGAGCGCAGACGAGACCACGACCGCGCCTCCGGATTCATCCCCCGAGGAGAAAGCGCCCGTCCAACAGGACGCGGCATCGCGAGCCGCGCGCCCTACGGCGCCCGAGACCGGCCCGCTGACGCCGATCGTCGCGCCCCGGACTCACCACTCGGACCCGCCGGAGCCTGTTCACAAGGCAGGCGAGTTGCCGCCGGACTACTTCTTCAAGTTTCACGAACGCGCGCGCACCAAGGGCGTGAACAATTGGGTTTACCGCCCGGTGCGCTTCTTCCTACTGCCGTTCTTCCTCATCTATTTCCGCCTCGACCGCATCGGCCGCGAGCACGTCCCGACCGATGGGCCGATCATCTTCGCCAGCAACCACCGAAGTTTTCTCGACCCCTTCATTATCGCCACCATGACCAAGGGTCCGCTCTTCTACGTGGCCAAAATGGAGCTGTTCAAGAAGCCGTGGCAGGGCTGGATACTCAACTCACTCGGCGCAATCCCTGTGATGCGCGAACAGTCCGATCAGGAACTTCTGATCACAGTGCGAGCGCTGCTCGACCGCGGCGACAGCCTCGTGATCTTCCCCGAGGGCACGCGGGTCAGGCCCGGCTCGCTCGGTCGACCGCGTCGCGGCGTCGGTCGATTTGCGCTTGAGACCGGTGTGCCGATCGTCCCGATCGCGTTGATCGGCACCGAAGACGTGCGCAAGGGCTGGCGCGTGCGGCCGCGCAAGGTCTCGATTCGCGCAGGCGACCCGTTGGTCTTCCCGCACACGATCGACGCCTCCAAGGAGCTAGCCGTTGAAGTGACCGACCGCATCTGGCCGCGCGTCGAGCTGCAGTGGGAGTGGCTCGGTGGATTGCCGCCGATGCGTCGCGCCGCCGTGATTGGTTCGGGCGCCTGGGGGACCGCCGTCGCCGTGCTGCTCGCCAAGTCGGGCATGGAAGTTGAACTCGGAACTCGCGAGGAAGAGCTCGCGCAGAAGATCGATCACGAGCGTCGCAACGAGCGCTACCTGCCCGAGGTGGACCTGCCGCCGGAGCTCACGGTGAAGGCCGCGGCCACGATCGAGCTCTCCGGCCAGGATCTGATCGTGTTTGCGATCCCCTCCAAGGAGCTTCCCAACGCCGTGGCCCAGGCCGCCGACCGTATCGGCGCACGCAGCGCGGTGCTGGTGCTGAGCAAAGGGCTCGTTCCGCCGCTTGGAACGTTGCCTTCGGAGTACGTTGGCGCACGCGTTCGAACACGCGCAATCGCCTGTCTTGGCGGCCCGGCGCACGCCGCCGAAGCCGTGCTCCACGGCGCCTCAGTCGTTCTTGCGACGCCCGACGACGCGCTCCGCCGGCAGCTGGGCGACACGCTCGAGCAGGCCGGACTGGGCGTTGAACGCTCCCGCGACCTGGTCGGCACTGAGCTCGCCGGTTGCGCGAAGAACGTTGCCGCGCTGGCCGCCAGCGCCGCCGGCACTGCGGGCATGAACGCCGCCGGTGCCGCCGCAGGGCACGCCTTCAGCGAGGTCGAAGAATTCGCCGGGACCTATGGCGCTGCGCACGAAACTTTCCTGGGGCTCGCTGGAACTGGCGACTTGGTCGCAACGGTGCTCGCGGCAGGTAGCCGCAACCGCCGTGCAGGCGAGCTGCTCGGATCTGGCGTCCCGGCCGACCAGATCAAACAGGAGCTGGGACACGTCGCCGAAGCTGTGGACACCGTGCCGCTGCTCGCGACGGTGATTGAGAACGCGGGCTTTGATGCCCCGACCGTCTTTGCGCTGCGCGACCTCATAAATGGATCGATCGAGCCTGCAGAGTGGGTGTCGATCGTGCGGCGGGCGGCGTGATCAAAGTAGGCTGACCATGTGGGCGAGCAGAAGACGTACGAGATGGACAAGAAGGAGCTCGATCGCGCGTTCACCGAGCTCTACCAAGCGAACCTCCGCGACGTCTACTCCTTTCTTTACTACCGCCTCGGAAATCACCACGACGCCGAAGACGTCTCCGAGCAGGTCTTCCTCCAGGCCTACCGCCATCTTCCCAAGGCGCTCGCCGAGTCGCAGGGCCGCTCGCTCAGGCCGTGGCTCATCAGGATCGCTCAGAATCTCGCGATCAACCTTTACCGCGATCGCTCACGCAAGCCGCAGTCACCGCTTGATCTGGCCGGCGAGTTCGCCACCAACCACGACACCGAGCAGCTCGTCGAGAACCGAGAAGAGCTCGAGGCGATCTTCGAGAAGGTCGCCGAGTTGTCCGACGACCGGCGCGAGGCGTTGATCATGCGCTTCGCACTTGGTATGGACAACGGAGAGATCGCGCGCGCGATGGGCAAGACCGAGGGCGCCACGAAGGTGCTCCTGCACCGCGCGATCAAGCAGCTTGAACAGGCGCTGATCGCAGACGAGATGATGGAGGCACGGAAATGACCGAGCGTGGAATCTTTGAGCACGAGTCGATTGAGAGCGTCCTGAATCGCGCCTTCGCGCCTGTCGAGCCACCGGCGCGAATGTACGAAGAGGTCCAATCTCGCCTGCAGGACATTTCACACAGCGCCGCAGAAGAGATCGCTGATTGGGAGCTCGCCGCGATGGGCGATCCGCGCAACTGGGTCCGCCCAGCCGTTGCGCTGGCAGCCGGTGGCGCGGCAGCAGGAGCACTTGTCGTGATTGGCCTGCGCAGGCGCAGGCATGGCGATGACGCCGGCGCGGCAGCGGTCAAGGCCTTGACCGACGCGATCGGCGAAGCAGCAGAAGGCGCGCGCGAAGAAATCAAGCGCGCCGCTCGCGACCTGACCAGCTGAACGTCCGCACCGGCCCCCAAACTCTGGGGCATACTGGTTTTATGCGTTTCTCTCAGCGGTTCCTCGTTCTGCCAGCCGTGCTGGCGACCCTCCTGCTCGCGCCCTCAGCTGCATCGGCGCTGACCCAGACCGATCTCGATTCTTCGTTCGGTGCGAACGGAGTCGCGACGCCGGCGCTGCCGCCAACGGACTCCCTCGTCAGCGTGAGCGTTCAGCCCGATGGGAAGACCGTCGGCGCATACCGTGGCGTCCCGAACGCACCGCTGGCGTTCCGCCTGAACGCAGATGGTTCGCTCGACCAAAGCTTTGGCGCCGGTGGCCGCGTTGACCTCGCCGTGATGGGCATGACGAACATCTCGGTCAAGCGCGTGCAGCTTGCCGCTGACGGAACGATCTACATCGCCGGTTCCGGATCGCTTGCCGGAAATGTGCGAGTTGCAGTTTGGGCGCTGACCGCAAGCGGCGCGCCAAAGCTCAGTTTCAACGGCACGGGTTCGCGTGTACTGCCAATCGTTCCGGCGAGCCCGAACAACATCGGAGACGCGGCAATAACTCCGTCGGGGAGCCTCGCGGTTGCAGCTGAAGCTATATCTGGTGGCGACGATGTCATATCGCTGCGCGTGGTCGATCCCTCCGGCGCGATCACGGTGGACGTCACCAGAACCATCCCCGCATCGGACGTTGATCCCGAGTCGCTCACCGCAATGCCAGACGGTCGATTGATCGTCGGTGCAACGCTTGACGGTGGCGGTCAGGCTTTCGGCTTGTTGTTCGCATTTTCATCTACCGGGGTGGCCGAGCCAACGTTCGGCGGCCCCGGATACGCGACCTTCGGGCCGTCGCTTCCGCTTTTCACGGTGCCGCTAAGAGTGTTCAACGTCGGCGGGCAGATCGGCGCCGTAGGAACAGTGGGCTTTACCTCGGCGGTCGGAATCTTCACTCCGGACGGCGTCGCCATTCCTTCGATCGGATCGCTCGGAGCGAAGCGCTCATTCCCGCCTGGGGCCGCATTCGCCTTCTTGCTTGACGGCGGCGCGGTAGCTGGCAACAAGATCCTTGGCGTCGGTCAGGCGTCGGGAGCAGAAAGCTTGCCGCCCTACATTGAGCGCTTCAACGCCGATGGAACTCCGGACAACAGTTTTACGCCCGGCGGATCGGCCTATCTGCCGGCTGCGGCCGACACCGCTGCAAGCTTTGCGCTGCAGCCCGACGGCAAATACGTGATCGCCCTGGCATCGCCCGACGATCGCTTGAGTCTCCTCCGCATGTGGGGCGACAGTCCCGCCCCGCAGCCCGCAGTGGTTGCCTTCTCGCGTTCACTGAAAAGCAAGCTGAAGGTCAACAAGGCGCGGCGGTTTTCCGGTACCACCGGCGGAACTGGGATCACCAAGGTTGAACTCGCGATTCAAAAAGTCGATTCAAAACTGCTGAAGAAATCGAAGCGATGCTCCTACGTGAAATCAAAAAACGCAGCGCTCAAGAACTACAAGGCGGTGTCCAGGAAATGCGTTCCCGGGAAATGGCTGGGCGCGACCGGAACGAGCCAATGGTCGCTCAAGCTGAGTAAGTCCCTCAAGCCGGGCAAGTACGTGCTGAGTGCCCGTGCGACGGGCGTGCTGGGCGTCAGCACGGTCATCGCGAAGTCGATCACCTTGACCAAGTAGCCGCTCCGGCCCTGGGCGCGATTACTCTCTGCGCCCAATGGAAGCCTCCCAGCAAGTTTGTTACCGCCACCCGAATCGTGAGACCAACGTCTCGTGCTCGAACTGTGGCAACCCGATCTGCACCGACTGCATGACGCCGTCACCGGTCGGCATGCGCTGCCCGGACTGCGCCAGCGAACGCCAAAAGGTCTATACGCGCGCCGACATCACGCCTGGTCCGGTTGCAGCGATCTGGCGTGAGGCTCCGGTTACGACCGCGCTGATCGCGATCAATATCGCGGTCTTCCTGCTGCAGATCGCGACCGGCTCGCCGCTTGGGTTGATGACGTCGAGCGTCGCTGGCTGGGTGACCGAGAACGGCGTGTTCTTCGGTCCGCTGATCGCCGACGGCGAGTACTGGCGCATCATCACGCCGGGCTTTCTGCACTTCGGCCTTCTGCACATCGCTCTGAACATGTACCTGTTGTACGTGCTTGGGCGCATGCTCGAGCCTGAGCTGGGCGCGGTCCAGATGCTGGCGGTCTACATGACTTCGCTCATCGCTGGTTCGCTCGGCGCGATGATCCTTGAGCCCGGAACTCCGTCAGCTGGAGCATCGGGAGCGGTGTTCGGGCTGATGGGCATGGCGCTGGTGGTCGCATGGTCGCGGCGCAACACCCACGCGCTTCAGCAGATCGGCATTCTGCTGGCGATCAACCTATTCATCACCTTCGGCAACTCGTCGATCTCCAAAGGCGGGCACCTCGGTGGATTGATCGGCGGCGCGCTGAGTGCGTTGCTGCTCTTCAAGCTCGGCGAGCGTCAGGGGTTGCTCGGGGTGCACGGGAGACGCCGCTGGCTCGGCACTGGAATCATTGTCGGGCTGGGCGTAGCGATGTACGTCGCGTGCATCGTGCTTGCGCGCAACGAGTACGCGCAGCTCATCGCCTGACGTAGTCCGCAGCATCTCGCCGGTCCGCTACGAGCTCGTGTAGTTTTAGGTAATGGTCACCAAATCGTTCCGACTGCTTTTGCTCACCACTTTGGCGCTACTGGCGTCGGTCAGCGCCGCCGGTGCGGCACCTGCCGACCTGGACCCAAGCTTTGGAAGTGGCGGGGTCGTAACGCTGCCAGCAATCGTCAGTTCGACGCTGATCGACCAGGGTTTGCAGTCCGATGGCAAGGTCGTATTCGGGTACGAGCGCGACGTTGACAGCATGCCGGAGCTGATGCGCATCAATCCGGACGGATCAGTTGACTCCTCCTTCGGGACCGCTGGAAAGTTTGCTCCGCCGTTGGCTGGAGGCACTGCGGCTGAGGTCGAAGCCGTGGTCCCGCTTTCAACCGGCAGGATCCTCGTTGGCGGGACGACAACGATTGCTGCGGTTGAGCGGATGATTGTGTGGGCGGTGACTCCCGCCGGCACTCTGGACACGAGCTTCAATGGCGGCGTCGGATATGTGGTGTTTACGGCCGTCGGAACTGACGGCAACGCCACCGCGGATATCGGCGTTCAGCCGGACGGTGACATCGCGGTTGTTGGCAGCGTCACCATCGGTGGGATCGAAGGCGCGATCTTGCGGCTGCTGTCGTCCACGGGAGTCGTCGGAGCCAGTACCACCAAAGTGCTTAGCGACGACATGGCGCCAACGTCCGTCGCGATGCAAGCCAACGGCGACATCGTGTTTGGGTCAGTGGCCGTGACGCCGGGCGACACCGTGGGAGTGACTCAGCGATTCACAGCGGCCGGCGTCTGGGACGCCACGTTTGCCAGCTCTGGTTTTGCTCTGTTCGGGTTCGCTGTACCGATCGTCTCGCAGGTGTACTCGGTCCTGGCGAGACCAGACGGATCATTGGTGTCGCTCGGACATGTCGGATTCGCGTCCACGCTCCAATCGCTGGGCTCGAGCGGAGTTCCGAGCAACGCAATCGATCCATTTGGCATCACGCGCGTGCTCGGGCCGAACTCAGCATCGGTTTTCATATCTGGAGCTCTGGTCGGAAACGGTCGAACCTTGGCGGTCGGAATCACGACCAACGTTGGAACGATCAACAGTCCATTTGTTGCCCGCTTCGAAGCATCCGGAGCGCTCGACCCGACATTTGCCGCCGGAGCGCTCGCCGCAGGTTCCGAGAGCGCGACTGCATCCGGAGCCGCTGTCCAGGCGGACGGCCGCTATCTCGTCACGCACGTGGTCAACAGCACTGGCCAGCTCAAGGTCGCAAGGCTGATGGGCGATTACGTGGCTCCGCCCGTGGAGCCGCTGAAGGTCAAATTCAAGACGATCAAGTCGAGCCAGACGGCATCCAAATTCAAGAAGTTCTCAGGGACCGCGAGCGGCGCCGGCCTGGCCAAGGTCCAGATCGCAATCCTCAAGGTCGACTCCAAGTTGCTGAAGAAGTCGAAGAAGTGCAAGTTCGTGAAGAGCAGTTCCGGTGCCACCAAGACCTTCAAGGCAGTCAACGGCAAGTGCACACCGAGCGCGTTTCTGAACGCCAAGGGAACCACCGGCTGGAGCTACTCGTTGAAGAAGTCGCTGCCCCCGGGCAAGTACAAGCTGTATGCGCGTGCGAGCGGCGCGGGCGGTGCGACGAGCTCGATCATCAACAAGTCGCTGACGCTCAAGAAGTAATAACAGCTAGAAATCCAGCTCGATCATCGCGCCGGTCGCAGGCTCGGGAACGAGTGTGGGGTGGAGTGTGTGCGCGAGCAGCTCGATGCCGTCAATCAGACGCGGGCCGGGGCGGCTGAAGTAGGCGTTGGCGTCGGTCGCGTAGATGTTCGCGGCGCCGAGTCCGCGCAGCTGTTCTGTGAAGTCGTAGGCCTCTTCGGCCGCGCGCGCCGCGTCGTAGCCACATTGCATGAGGATCACGGTGCTCGGCTCGGCGATGCGAACCTCGTCCCAGTCTGCCTCGCGTGAAGGCTCTCCGGGCAGTCCCAGAAAATCCATCCCGCCGGCCAGCTCAATCATTTGTGGAACCCAGTGGCCGCCGAGGAATACCGGGTCGAGCCACTCGAGCGCTGCCACGGAGACCCGCTCGGGTCCATCAGGCCTGCCGACGTCCTTGAGCGCGATCTTCACGTCGTCGATGCGGTCGGCAAGCGTCTGCACCAGGTCAACGCCGAGGTCCTTCTCGTCGGTTGCCTCGGCAATCTTGCGAATGGCGCCGAGCATCTCGCCGATCGTGGTTGGATCGAGCGAGATGACCTTCGGCTTTGACTCCATGCGCTCGGCCACGGCACGGACGTCGTCGATCGACACGGCGCAGACGTCGCAGAGCTGCTGGGCGACGATCAGGTCTGGCTCCTCTTCCTTGAGCAGTTCCTCGTCGAGGGTGTACAGCGACCGGCCATCACCGACCTGGCCGCGAACGAGTGCGTCGACCTCCCCCGGAGGCAGATTCGCCGGGATCACGCTCGTGGTCAGCTGGGGCAGATCGGTCGCCTCAAATGGGTAGTCGCACTCGTGGGTGACGGCGACGACGTCGTCGCCGAGGCCCATCGCAAAGAGGAGCTCGGTGGCGGAAGGGACAAGGCTGGCGATACGCATGGCGCAAGGTTAGGCCGCGCCGCGTAGGATCGGCGCATGAATTCGGGGTGGGAGTACGTCCAGACGGGCGGCGGCGACAAACTGGTCAAGGAATTTGACCGCGGTGACTTCAGGGGAGCGGTCGCGTTCTTGAACGCGATCCTCCCGGTCGCCGAAGCAGCCGGTCATCATCCGGACGTGGAGATCAGCTGGAAGACCGTGACGATCACCCTGAGCACGCACTCTGAAGGCGGCGTGACCGACAAGGACCGCGCACTCGCCGATCAGATCGATGGGCTGGCCTGACCTGCTGCTAGCTTGGACCGGACTTATGGACGTCCCTGAAGACGCGCCTCCCCGAAGTAGCCGGCGCACGTTGCGCCCGGCGCGGGGGGCCATCGCATGACCTACCTACTGCTGCTGGTAACGCTTCTGCTGGTGCTGATCAACGGCTTTTTCGTCGCCGCTGAGTTCTCGCTCGTGCGCGCGAAGGCGTCGCTGCTTGAGAACCCGGATGAAGAAGGAGCCGATAGCTCCCGACGCAACCGCGCAGCGCTGGCGGCGATGTCGCAGATTGACTCGTACCTGTCGGCTTGTCAGCTCGGAATCACGCTGGCTTCGATCGGGCTTGGTTTTGCTGGTGAGCCCGCGCTCGGTCATCTGATCGAGGACGTTCTGGGAAACTCGCTGGGTGAAGGTGCATCGGCGGCGATTTCAATCACGATCGCCTTCACGATCATCACGGTGCTTCACATCGTTATTGGCGAGCTCGCACCGAAGTCGGTCGCGATCGCCAATCCTGAACAGACCGCCCGCTGGCTCGCCGGGCCGCTGAGCATCTTCAAGCGCATCTTCCACCCGGCGATCGTCGTGCTCAATGGCGCGGCAAACCGCTTGGTCGGACTGTTCGGCATCCGGCCCGCGTCGGAGATGGAGCTCGGCGCCACCGGTGAGGATCTGCGCGCACTGGTCGAACACGGCCGCTCACATTCCACGCTGGACCCGGGCGAGGCCCACATGCTTTCTGGCGTCTTCGAACTGCATGAGAACGAAGCGCGCAACGTGATGACGCCGATCCCCGCCGTTGTGACGATCGACGTCGACGACACCGTCGAGGTCGCGCTGCGTCGCTGCACTTCTTCCGGCCACACTCGTCTGCCCGTCACCGAAGATCGCTCGACCGACAAGATCAAGGGTGTGCTGCATCTGTCGTCGCTGGTGAGATTGATGCTTTCCAAGGGCGAAGACGCGACGATTGGCAAGGCAGTGCGCGATGCGTATGTCGTGCCCGAAACGAAGCCGCTTGATGACCTTTTGGCTGACCTGCAGCGCGAGCGCATGTCGATGGCGATCGTGGTTGACGAGTACGGCCGGACGGTCGGAATCGTCACGGTCGAGGACATTGTCGAAGAGGTCGTCGGCGAGATCGACGATGAGACCGACTCGGCGCTGAGCGCCGTCCGCCGCTTGGCCAATGGTGATCTCTTCGTGCGCGGCCACGTCCCGCTGGTTGATCTTGAGGACCACGGCATCGAATTGCCGGTGGATTCAGACGCGTACAACTCGGTCGGAGGCTTCGTCTTCGCCGAGCTCGGCCGCCTGCCCAAGCGCGGCGACGCGATCCGCGCAAACGGCTACGTGATCCGCGTAGAGAGCGTCCGCGAGAACCGCATTGAAGCAGTACGCATCGCCGAGGTAGGCCACGGCGAAACGGCCGAAATTGCTGCCGTGCCAGCTGAGTAGCGCCCGGCCCCGCGCACCTAAGCCACATCCTGCCCCTACATACGTCCTGCCGAGGGTCGGCAAGACGTATGTAGGGGCAAAAATGTGAGGTTTGGGGGGTAAACATTTCTCGCTGAGCCCTTAACCGAGTGGAAATGATTTCGACTCGGAGGTTTTGGGATGGCAAGCGGAATTCAGTTGAAGCCGTTGACTGCGGCAAATCAGACGTTTCAGGTGACGTCGCGCGGGGTGGGGAGCCTAAAACCGTTCCTACGAAACATCGACAAGCGGGAGTTTCTCGGTCGACTCTCGTGGTACCTGAGCCCGACGGTTACCAAGGATGCAAAACGCCGGCCCTACCTCCAGCTCTTTGACGAGGTGGCGGTGCTGGCGTACTGCGTACTCGACAACCATTTTCATCTGATCGTCCATCAATACTCCGTCGATGGAATGCAGAAACTGATGCGGCGAGTATTGACCGGGTATGGCAAGTACTACAACCGGGAACACAACTGGAGAGGGCCGATCTTCGACGCCAGATACGCGGCTGACCCGCTCAGAGATCCCGACCACGTTCGCGAGATGCTCGGTTATGCGATCCTAAACGACCCGATCCAGCAGTTGGGAAATGAGTTCTGCAGCAATGCGATCCACCTCGGCGAGCGGAACTCACATTGGGTGCGGAATGACCTGACGATGGACGTACTCGGAGGCGTCGATGGATACCGCGCCTATATGAATCGCACCGGGCCAGCGAGGGTTGAGTCAAAGCTCAAGCGCTGGGGGGTCGATCCCGCGCTCCACCCATATCGACCAATCTGATTCCCAAGCCAAAAAACGCCCCTACATACGTCCTGCCGAGGGTCGGCAGGACGTATGTAGGGGCTTAATCTCGCTGAGCGGCGTTTCCGCAGAGCGGCGGTGGGGCCGGCCGGCCGACTACTTGTTGTAGTCGTAAAACCCCTGCTTGGTCTTGCGGCCGAGCTTTCCAGCCGCAAGCAGGTCCTGGCAGTTCTGCGGGATCTCCACGCCAATCTGCTCGCCGATCGCGATGGACACGTCCAGACCGACGTAGTCCAGCAGCGCAATCGGGCCCATCGGGAAGTTCGCGCCGAGCTTCATGGCGGTGTCTACTGCCTCGGGCTCAAGGCCTGAGGTCTCAAGGAAGCGCGCCGCGTCAAACAGGTACGGGAACAGAAGACGGTTCACGATGAATCCCGGGGTGTCTGGAACCTCAACGCCGACCTTCCCGATCGCCTCGCACAAAGCGCGCGAGCGGGCGCGCACGTCTTCCGAAGCCTGATCCGCGTAAACGATCTCGATCAGCTTCATCATCGGCACCGGAGAGAACACGTGGAAGCCGACGAAGCGCTCCGGAATTCCAGCGGCAGCCGCCAGCTTGTTGACGCTCAGAGAAGAGGTGGTCGAAGCCAAAACCGCGTCATCAGCGATCACGCCAGCAAGCTCAGCGAGCAAAGGATTCTTGACTTCATAATCCTCGCTGACGGCTTCCACCACAAATGTTCGATCCGCGAGGTCGGAAAGCTCCACGGTATGCGTAATTCGCGCAACGATCTCCTCAGGATTCTCGAGCCGCGAAGTCGCCTTGTCGATCGCGGCCTTCGCCTTTTCGACGGATTCTTCGGAGCGGGCGCGGATAACAACGTCTCCGCCCGCCGAAGCCGAAGCCACTGCCAGCCCAGTCGCGATCAGACCACTTCCGACGATTCCAAGCTTTTCACTCACGACAAGATTCCCCTTAAACGTTGAAAGAATGTGCACTTCTACAGCGAGCGACAAGGATAGGCCTCCAGAACATGAGTATGCAGACCGGCAGCAGCCGCGAAGTCACGATCATCGACGCAGTACGCACCCCGGTCGGCCGCGGACACAAGGAAAAGGGCTACTACAAGGACACCCACCCGAACGAGCTTCTCGGCGCGGTCCAGAAGGCAGTCCTCGAGCGCGCAGGGCTTGAGCCAACCAAAGTTGACAACGTCCTCGCGGGTTGCGTTCAGCAGATCGGCGAGCAGTCGCTGAACATCGGCCGCAACGCCTGGCTCCAGGCCGGACTCCCGATCGACGTCCCGGCCACCACGCTCGATCTTCAGTGTGGATCGAGCCAGCATGCAACAAATCTCGGCGCAGGCCTGATCGCCAGCGGCGCAGACGACATCACCGTTGCCTGCGGCGTCGAGCACCTCGGGCACGTGCCGATGGGCATCGGTTTCCAGCCGGGCATCAGCGACCTCGTCGGCGTCCCATTCACCAAGGAGCTCCACGACCGCTATCAGCTGATCCCGCAGGGGCTCAGCTCCGAGATGATCGCCGAGCAGTGGGAGATCCCTCGCAGCGAACTCGATGAACTCGGCCTGCGCTCACAGCAGTTGGCCGCCCAAGCCACAGAAGAAGGCCGATTCGAGCGCGAAATCCTTCCGATGACCGTCGGCACCAACGGCAGCACGGCCACCTACGCAACCGACCAGGGACTCAGGGAGACAACCCTCGAAACCCTCGCCGGCCTGAAGCCCGCCTTCAAGGAAGACGGCGTGACCACCGCTGGCAACTCCAGCCAGATCTCCGACGGGGCCGCCGCGATCCTGCTCGCCGAGAAGTCAGAGGCCGAAGAACTGGGCCTGACGCCCCGCGCAAGCATCGTCGACCAGGTCACCGTTGGCGTCGACCCAGTGATCATGCTCACCGGCCCGATCCCAGCTACAAAGAGGATCCTCGAACGCAACAACATGACGATCAACGACATCGACCTGTTCGAGGTCAACGAGGCCTTCGCATCGGTCGTTGCCGCCTGGCGCCGCGAGCTGAATCCCGACTGGGATCGCGTGAACGTCAATGGCGGTGCGATCGCAATCGGCCACCCGCTCGGCGGATCCGGCGCGCGCCTGATCACCACGATGCTGCACGAACTCGAGCGCGCCGACAAGGAGTTCGGGCTCGTCACGATGTGCTGCGGCGGTGGCATCGGCACCGCCACGCTGATCCAGCGCGTCTAAGCACATTGGGTAGTGACTGAAATATCTGTTGCAGTGCTAAAGCGCGCGGGCCGGGATTCCGACCCGCGCGTAGAAAACTGACCACGAAGTAACCGCGTCACCGCCGGCCCCGGTGACATGCGGGATCATTCAAGAACTGTCAACAGGATCGACCCGCGACGCCCGCGAAGTCGAACCGATAAGAATCAGGTGCCAGAGAGCTCAGGAGTTCTTATGCAGTCGACCGACGCCGAATCCCGAATCCAAAACATCATCTCGGTAGGAGCTGCCTACCAGCCGAGTCGCGACACGCGCGAGATTCTCGGTTCGTTTTTTGCGATTGGCATGCTGGGAGCCAGCATCGCCGCTGCGGTGTATGCCACTGCGACCGATCGTTGGACTCCGGCCGCAATCGGCCTTGTTTCACTCACGGCCATCGCCGCGTTGTTCGGCGTGCTCATTCCCTGGGATCGCCTGCGTCGCGAATGGCAGTTGTCGCTGTATTGGGTCTCGATGTTCGCGATCACGGCCGCGGTCTACACCTTTGACGTACCGACGCTTTCGATCCTCCTGCTCCTGCCGATGATGGCTCTCACATGCTTCTTCTGGGATCACCGCAAGCTCGTCGCGATCAACCTCGTCGGTGCCGCGCTCGTCTTCACGCTGCCGGTCGACACCGGCGACGCCAACGATGCTGCGTCAGCCTTGATCATCACGCTGCCGGCGCTGATCGCTGTTGCTCTGCTGGCCGGCGTCCTGTCGGCGCGTTTCAACACGATGCGCCGCGCCGAGCGCAGCCGCTACAAGGCGACGATCGAAGCCCTTTCAACTGCACTCACCGCACGCGACGGCTACACCGGATCGCACTCCCAGGAGACGCTCTGGCTGGTCAACGCGATCTGCGATGAACTTCGCCTGACCGAGAATGCCTGCGAGTACGTCGCCGACGTCGCGCTGCTCCACGACATCGGCAAGATCGGAATCCCCAACGAGATCCTGCACGAGCCGGGCAAGCTCAGCGACGATCAGTGGGAAGTGATGAAGCAGCACCCGGTGATCGGCGAGCGCATCGTCGTGACCGTGCCTGGCCTCGAAGAAGTCGCCCGCGCGATCCGTCATGAGCACGAACGCTGGGACGGCGGCGGGTACCCCGATGGCTTGAAGTCCGGCGAGATTCCGTTGGCCAGTCGGATCGTTCTTGTCTGTGATGCCTTCCACGCGATGACGAGCGACCGTCCTTATCGCAAGGCGATGAATATCGAGGACGCCCGCCTTGAGCTTTCACGCAACGCAGGCACTCAGTTCGACCCGACGGTTGTCGGCGCACTGCTGCATGTGCTCGACAGGCGCGAGCCCGCCGAACGCGATCGCCGCGCATTTGTCCCGAACGGAAACTTCGGTCAACCGTCCCGCATGACAGCAGCAGCGGTCTGACGAAAAAAGCACCCAGGTACACATAATCGGGGTTCTCTGCAAATACCGCGTTTTCGGCTTGTTTTTGCTTGTGACAAATGTCATACTTACCCCGCCCTGAGGGTCAAACTTCAGGGGGAGGAGTACCGGAAGGCTCTGGGGAGATTCGGCCGGTGCACGAAGTTCGAGGACACGCTGTGCACTACGAAGTCTTGAACAACGGTCAATCGACCGATGACGATTCGGCAAGCTGGCAAGGCCTCAAGGCCGAAGCCCAGCTGACGTTCATCTGGGTTGGCCGCCTCGCCGCTTTCGCGTGGTTCCTTGGCGCGTTGTTGGCGACGATCTACATGGTCTCGACCAACGATCTCTCTCGCGCCTCGTACCTGATGCTTGGTCTCTGCGCAATCGGGTTCATTGCCTCACTGATCATCCCTTGGAGCCACGCCGAACGCTGGTGGGTGCTTCCGATGATCGGATACGCGACCGCAGTGATCGCAGTCGCAACCGTGGTCCTGAACAAGCCCGGCATCACTGCTTTCCACCTTTTCCCGCTGCTCTTCCTCGCGTTCTTCTATTGGGGACGCTGGGATGTCATGGTCGGCGGATATGTGGCCTGGGCGGCCGTCTTCATCGGAGCAGAGTTCCTGCGCCCCGGCGGGGTCAATCTTGAGCAGCTCATCGTGGCGATGCCGACCTACATCGCCACATCAGCGATGGTTGGAGTTCTGGCCAACCGCGTTCGCGGTATCAGCCGGACCGAGCGTCGGCGCTTCAAAGCAACGGTCGAGGCACTCTGCGCCGCACTCTCCGCGCGCGACGGATATACAGGGGAGCACTCGGCCGAAACCTTGGAGCTCGTCAGATCCGTTACCGAGCAACTTGAACTACCGATCGATCAGGTCGAGACGATCGCCGACGTGGCGTTGCTCCACGACATCGGCAAGATCGGTATCCCGAACGAGGTTCTCCACGAGCCGGGCAAGCTCAGCGACGATCAGTGGGAAGTGATGAAGCAGCACCCGGTGATCGGTGAGCGCATCGTCGCGCGCATCCCGGGCCTCGAGTCGGTCGCGCAGGCGATCCGCCACGAGCACGAGCGCTGGGATGGCAGGGGTTACCCCGATGGCCTGAAGGGCGACACGATTCCGCTGGCAAGCCGCATCGTTCTTGTATGTGACGCCTTCCACGCGATGACCAGCAACCGTCCGTACCGCGAAGCCATGCCGGTAGAGGACGCGCGCGCAGAACTCGTCCGCCACGCGGGCACCCAGTTTGACCCAGTGATCGTCGGGGCGCTCTTGTCCTCGCTCGACGTTGAATCCGAGCGTGCTGCAAGCGCTGTCGACCCGGCCGCGTCAAAGTTGATCGACGGCAAGTTTGAGCCGTCGGGCGCGCTGCAGTCTGTCTAGCCGCGCGGGCGCTCTAGCTCTGGTTCAGCCGAGCGAGGTCTGAGCCGCCCGATCCGCGCTCGCCCTCGACGGCGAGCCTTTCAAGCTTTGCGATCTCCACTTCGGCGAGCAGCCTGGCTGGATCGTCTGCGGCGAGCGGAGCGACGAGGCGCTTGAGCCTGTTGCGTACCTGTAGCGAGAAGTGCGGGGTCGCGGCGCCGGCGAGGATGCGAACGTCATCGACGGTCACGGTGTGACTCGCGGATTTCAGCTCGGGCTTCTCGAACTCGCTCATTGAGTTGAGTGTATGAAGGCTTAAGGGACCGGCGCGCCGCCGCCGTCGCCGGTGCTGCCGGTTGAGCCCTGCGGGGCGAGCTTCGTGACGGCGAGCAGCTCGTCGAAGGTTGCCTGGATGCCGGGCGACAGCTGCTGCTCATCTCCGAGTAGCCATGCGCGGTTGTAGACCGCGTTCGCCGGGTTGTCGATATATGCCGACTGCTCATCGAGCAGGTAGTTGCGCAGCGCGCGGTCGACCACGTCCGGGCTGCCGTTGATCAGGAGCGGTCCGTAGGCGGCGCCAGAAGACAATGTGGTCGCAGCCGCGACGTTCATCTCGTTGCGCGAATTCATGATCACAAAGCCGTGTCCGGGGTCGGTGATGCCCCAGCCCCAGTCGGTGGCCGGGTCCGAGAACGTGGAAACCTCAACCGCATTCTGCGATGGGTTTGGACCGGCGACCCGGCGGACTTTGCCGTACTTGCGAAGCACGGCAAGCACCTGGTCACTGATCGCCACGTCGGGCCCGACGACGTAGATCGAAGGCTTCTTGTGGTCGGCGATCGCGCGAAGCGTGGCAAGCGGCACGGTTTCCTTGTTGGCGAAGAAGACCGGGCTTCCCGTATTGGCTGCCAATGGTCCAGCCGGTAGCGCGTAGCGCTTGAGGCTGGGATCGGCGGTTGTGACGATCACCTGCTCGGAGGGCTTACCGCCCGTAAGACGCGTCCATAGGCGATCGATTGCGAGGGTGAGATTCTCGAAATTGTTGTTGACCAGGTTGACTCGAGGCGTGCGCTCGGGCAGCGCGAGGGAGCCCGCAGCGATTGCCTTCGGTCGCAGCGTCTGTCCTGGGATCATGACGCCGCTTGGATTTAGCGCGGCCATCGCAGACTTGGTGACGTCGGGGAGCTTTTTTGGGCCGCTGAGCAGCATTGGTGCGCCGAGCGGGGCCGCCGAGAGGACGCTCATCGCGATCGCGGCGCGCCAATCGTTCTCGCCGACGGCGGTCACCACCGTTGGTCGGGTGAAGGCGCTGCTCGAGGGGTAGACGGTGATGGCCGCGGCGGCAGCGTTTGCGTCGGGGTCGGACCCGGGGATGCGAATCGTGTTGCGAGTCGTGAGCGCCGGCGCGCCGCTCCCGCGTGAAAAGTCCTTCACGCTGGTGTCGCTGGTGAGGCTCGTCTCCTGCAGCGCCTGGTCGCCGAGCGTGCAGCCAGAAAGGACCAGTGCGGCAAGCAGCGTGAGCGGCGCGAAACTCAGCGCGCGGCGATGAAAGTGCAGGAAGCGGGACATGCAACCGGCACGATACCCGTGCGCGGGGCGTCCGGACTCGGGCTTAACCGGGTCGCAACCGCGGCTATAAAGAAATGCCGGGGTCATTTCGCGGATACAATTTCGCGCTGTTCGCCGCCTTACCCATGGGACACCTGCGGCGACATCCTCTCCCAATTTTCGTAACAGGAGCAAAAAGTGGAATTCGGTTACACGCCTGAGCAGCAAGCGCTCAAGGAACGCATTCATAAGTTTGCCGTCGAGCACATTCGCCCGGTTGCTGGTAAGCACGACAAAGAGCAGACCGTGCCGTGGGACGTGATGAAGGCAGCTGCGGCCGAAGGAATCGGAACCCTCGACTTCATGATGTCGATGGGCGGTGACCCGCAGGGCCAGTTCGCCACGATCTACGCAGAAGAAATGCATTGGGGCTGCGCAGGAATTGCACTCTCGATCGCTGGCTCGGGCCTCGCTGCCGCCGGTATCGCCTCGTCTGGCACTAAGGACCAGATGATGGAGTGGGTGCCCAAGTGCTTCGCCAACGGCGACGAAATGCACCTTGGCGCATACGCCGTGACCGAACCGGCTGCCGGTTCCGACGTCAAGTCTCTCCGCACCACGGCAAAGCTCGAAGGCGACGAGTGGATCCTCAACGGTTCCAAGGTCTTCATCACCAACGGCGGAATCGCCGACGTGACGGTTGTGGTCGCGGTCGTGGACCCCGAGCTCGGCACGCGCGGTCAGGCTTCGTTCATCGTCCCGAAGGGCACGCCCGGCCTTTCGCAGGGCAAAAAGGAAGACAAGCTCGGCATCCGCGCTTCTCAGACCACGGAAGTGGTTCTTGAGAACTGCCGCGTCCCGGCCGAGTACCTGCTGGGCGGTATGGACAAGCTGAACAAGAAGCTTGAGAACGCCCGCAGCGGCAAGAAAGTCGGAGGCGCTAACGCGCTGGCAACCTTTGAGCTCACGCGTCCGTTCGTCGGCGCGAGCGCGATCGGTATCGCCCGCGCTGCCTACGAGTTCACCCTCGAGTACCTCTCGGAGACAAGGATCGACGGCAAGCCCGCGCTCGACAACCCGGGTATTCACCAGCAGATCGCCGACATCGCCACAGAGATCGACGCAGCCCGTCTGCTCGTGCAGCGCGCATCCTGGATGGGTGCCAACGGCCGGCCCCTGATGGGCGGCCAGGGCTCGATGAGCAAGCTCAAGTGTGGCGACGTCGCAATGTGGTCAACGGCCAAGTGCATGGACTTGATCGGTCCCGCCGCGTGGGACACCGACCTGCCGCTCGAGAAGTGGTACCGCGACGCGAAGATCTACCAGATCTTCGAAGGCACGAGCCAGATCCAGCGCATGGTAATCGGCCGCCTGCAGGTTGGCCAGTTCCGTGCGCAGCTCGAGGAGGCCAAGCAGGAGTTTGCTGCGAAGTCAGAGGCTGCAAAGGCCGAGGCCGTCCCGGCATGATCGCCAAAGAGATCGAGTTGTTTCGAAGGGCCGCCTCTTGGGGCGGCCCTTCTTTTTGGGCTACTCGCCGTCCGTGCCGATCGCGGCCGAGCAGGTGACGTTGCCCTTGGTCGCGCCGGAAACGATCACGTTCACCGAGTAGGCGACTGATCGCAACAGTGTCTCAGCGGCCAAGTTCTTGTCGGACGTGGCGTCGGTCAGGATTGCGTTCTTGGCGATATCGAGCTTGAACGCAACGGCGGCCGCCTGGGGGTCGTTCTCGGCCCACGGCACGGTGACGACCTGAGCCTTGCCTGAGCGCGCCTCGCTAGTGGTCCTGCTCACGTCTGCGTCGGTCGCCGTGTCGGCACCGCGCTCGGTCAGTTGAGCGACCAGCCTGAATCCGTAGCGGCGAGCGAGGTAGTCGAGGTCGTCGTGCCCCGAGACGACGCGAAGCTTTCCGCCCTTCGGGAGGTCAATGCAGTATTGGAGTGAGTCGTCCATGTTCTGGACCTTTCCGAGATAAGTCGCGAGGTTTGCGTCGTAGGTCGCTTTCGCGCGCGGATTCGCCTTGGTCAGCTCGCTTGCCACCTTCGTCGCGGCCAGCTTGACGTTTCGAAGATCCGTGTACCAATGAGAATTGATCTTGCCCTCGTTGCGGATGATCTTCGCGGACTCAGAAAGATCGACAACCTTGCTCTCGGCCTTGGCCTCGGTGATCGCGGGCTCGATCCAGGGGTCCATGTCGCCACCAGAACGAAAGACCAGTTTGGCCTTGCCGACTGAACTCGCAGCATCCGATGGCGGCGTCCAGGTGTGGGTATTCACCAATGGTCGAGCAAGTCCGGTGACTTTCACCGCCGTGCCGCCAACCTCGCTCACAAGATCGGCCATCTGGCTTGTGGTGGCGACAACGCTTGGTGCGGGAGCAGGATCGTCTCCTGCTCCGCAGCCGGAGAGCGCAACAACCATCGCAATCACCACGAGTACGCAGGCACGAGTCCACAAACGATTCATCCAAAAACCCCCTTGCGCGCATCCCACGCGCGCTCTTGATCGGGCTGATTCCTACCAGATCCAGACCGAAGTTCTTCCGTAAACTACGTATTTCCAGCAATTAAGGCTTGACCAACTACCGCCGATCCGTTATAGTGGCCGACAGCGCTGAATGACCAAGCCTGCCAGGCGAGGTCAGCGGGGGACCCAAATCCCCGGGGCGAATTGCAGTCGTTAGGACTGCATAGCGTGCAGGTATCTGACCGAGATCAGGATCCATACGCGAGCCCGACAGCTAACTCCGTAAGCGCGTTGTCTCTCTGGAGACTGTTGGCACCCAATATGTACCGACGTCGCCAATGACGTTGTCAACCTTGCACCTCGCGTGCGCGCTGGCCGGATCCTCAGGCAACCACAGCCGCATACGGGCTTGCAGGTTGTCATATAGAAGCAGGAAATTTCCAAGAAACACGGATTTCATTTCTAGCCTCGAACGGCCTACGCGAACCCTTCGCCCTGGGCGGCTCAGGCCGCCGACCCCAAACCCCACCTAAATATGCCTCGACTAATCCACACGAATTTCCGCGCAATCCTCTGGATCTGCATCATCTTCACTGCGTTGAGCGCGCTTTATCTAGCACGGCCGTTGGGCTCGAGTGCGAAGAGTTCCGCCGAGTTGCAGAACAACATCGCAAAGAAATCGACCAGGGCGAGCTCGCTCAGCAGTGACATCACCCGCATGTCGGGCAAGATTCAGGGTCTCCGTGGCCGCATCGCCAAGCTGCAGGAGCGTCAAAACTCGATCCAGACCAACCTGGACGCAAAGGCCGCCCGTCAGAAAAAGATCGCCAACGCACTCAGCGTTTCGCGGGAGCGCCTGTCCCGCCTGCGCGGGCAGCTGGCGCGCTCTCGCGAGCTCTTGAAAGCTCGCATCGTTGCGGTGTACAAGCAGGGCGAGCCGAACATGATTCAGGTGGTGCTCAGCTCCCGCGGGTTCGTTGACATGGTTGAACGTGCCACATACATGGAACGAATCGCGAGGCAGGATCACAGGATCATCACTAGGGTCACGCGTTTGAAGGGGCAGACGAAGAACGAGACAGTCAAACTCGCCGGCCTCGAAAAGAAGGCCTCGCGACTGGTGGCCGAGGTCCGTAGCGAACGCGACCGTGTCGCCGGTGCCAAGGGCACTCTCGCCGCTCAGCGCAACGAATTGAACGCCGCTGTCGGCAGCAGAAAGAGCAAACTCGCTGTCGTCTCGAAAAGCCTGCGCCGCGACAGGGATGACCTCGCCGCGATGCAAGCCAGCAACGGCGCGATCGTCGGAGCCCTCGACGAAAGCGCGCCGATCAAGAAGGGCTCAGGCCAGCTGATCTGGCCGGTGAACGGACAGATCACTTCTCCGTTTGGCAACCGCTGGGGACGCCTTCACGGCGGACTCGACATCGCGGTGCCGATGGGCACCGCCGTCCGCGCCGCGGACTCAGGAACGGTTCGCATCGCTGGCTTGATGGGCGGATACGGAAACTTCGTCTGCGTGCAGCATTCGAGCTCGATGAGCACGTGCTACGCCCACAACGGTCCGCTGGCTGTCAGGGTGGGCCAATCGGTCAAAAAGGGCCAGACGGTCGCTGCGTCTGGCAATTCCGGACTCTCCACGGGCCCGCACCTTCACTTCGAAGTGCGCATCAACGGCAATCGGGTCGACCCGATGGGCTACCTCTAGGCCGTTGTAACCGACCGCCCGCTCGGTACCGGACGATCCTTCAGAGCGAGCACGAAGGCGACTCCAATCAGCGCCAGCGCCACGCTGACGATCTGCGCGAGCGTCAAGCCGAGTGCGACGTCCTCGTTGCGGCGGAGGAATTCCACGAAAAAGCGCGAGGTGCCCGATCCGATCAAGTAGATGCCAAAGAGCATTCCGGGGTGCCAGCGGTCGCGCCAGCGCCAGAGGAGAATCGCGAACAGGCCCATCGCGGACACCTCGATCAGCGGCGTGGGGTAGACCTCCACGCCCGGGGGAGTCGGCACGGTCCCGTTGGGGTAGCCCATTCCCCACCAGGCGTCGGTAGGTTTGCCGTAGTCGCCGTCCCCCGAAAGTTGGTCGCCGATTCGTCCAACCGCGTATCCGGCAGCCACCGCGGGGGCGCAGACGTCCATCAAGGTGAAGGTGAGTATTTTGCGCCAGTACGCGTAGGCCGCCACCGCCGCGGACGCGCCGAATGCGCCGCCGTACCAGACAAGCCCTGAGCCGGAGAAGATCTGGTCCAAAGCCCAGTCGCCCTCGGCGGCCGAAAACCAAAGTTTCGCGCCGAGGATGCCGCCGACTGCCGCTGCGAGAATCAGCTCGTACGCCCAGTCGACGGTGTCGCCAAGCTCTTTCAGTCGGCGCCCGATGATCAGCCCCGCAACGACGAATCCCAAGGCAAACATCAGCCCAAAGGTCTGAAGTGTCACTGGTCCGAGATCGATCTCTGGCTGCATCGGGCGGCTAGCCTAGCGGCAGAACGCGGGCTCTTAGGCCAGCTACCGAGGTCGCCGCCGCCGCCCATAGACAGATCAACAGCGCGATACTCGCGCCTGCGGGCCAGTCGGCGTAGTATGAGAGGAAGAGGCCAGCAATTCCGCTGACGGCGCCAGAGAGCGTTGCGAGCGCAATACAACTCTGAAGACGGTGCGTCACTGCGGACGCACCAAGCGCGGGACCAGTGACAAGCGCGAGCGCGAGCAAGCTCCCAGCCACGCTCGCCGCCACAGCGACCGAGATTGCCAGGAGTGCGAGCGCCGCCGCCGAAACGCGCCCGACATTGATGCCGAGACTGGGTGCCGAGCGCGCGTCAAAAACCAACGCTGCGAACTGGCCGCCGAGCGTGGTCAGGGCAATCGCGATACCCAACGCCAGCGCCACCGCCAGGATCACGTCGTTCCATGAGGCTGCGAGCAGGTCGCCAAAAAGCAGATCCAAGTTGGCCTCGGCGTTGCCGCCGTTGACCATCAATGCACCGAGCGCGACGAGTAGCGTCACCGAAACCGATGTTGCCGTCGGGCTGGAGGTCTTGGGTGCGCGCGCGGCCAGGAGCAGCAGTGAGTACGCCGCGACCACACCCACGATCGCTCCGAGCAGAAGCCCTGCGCCGATCAGCGCGGCGATCACCAGTCCGGGGAGCAGCGCATGCGTGAACGACTCGGCAAGGATCGCGCGGCCAAATTGCAGCACCCAGACCCCGACGGCGCCGCAGGCTCCACCGATGATCACCAACGCGAGCGCGCTGAGCAGATCGAAATCGCCGGAGACGGGATCGAGTATCGACCCAGCGATCATCCGTCGTGGTAGTGGTCACGACCGCAGGTGTCGGCCGTCGCAAGCACCGGCCGACCGTCCACATCGCCGATCACTGTCAGATCTGCGGCATAGGTTTCGCGTAGCTTCGCGTCGGTCAGGACCACGAACGGAGCGCCGTCGGCGACCACCCTCCCGTTAAGGCAGATCACGCGATCGGCAATGCGCGCGTGTTCGATGTCGTGTGAGGCCTCGATCACCAGTCGGCCCTCGTCGCGAAGGCTGCCGAGCGTCGCTCGGATGACCGCGGCCGAGCTTGGGTCGACGCCCGCCAGTGGTTCGTCCAGCGCGATCACTTCGGCGCCGCCGACAATCGTGCGCGCGAGCAACACGCGCCGACGCTGACCGCCAGAGAGTTCGCCGTAGGTTCGATCTGCGCTTCCGGCCAAGCCGACGCGTTCGAGCGCAGCAATTGATCGTTGCTTCTCAGCCCGTCGTGCGCGCTGCCAGAAGCGACGTTCCGAAAGTGTCCCCATCAACACGACGTCGAGCGCCGAGACGGGAAAATCGCTTCGGGAGCTGTCGTGCTGGGGCAGGTAGGCAACCTTCGACTCGACCGCGATCGTGCCATGGATCGGCTGAAGTTCACCGACCAGCGCACGAAGGAATGTCGTTTTGCCGCCGCCGTTGGGACCGAGCAGAATCACGAGCTCGCCGGCTGGCAGCTCGACCGAAAGCTCCGTCAGCGCCGGCTCGCCTGAGTCATAGGCGAGGGTCGCGTGGTCCGCATGGATTAGTCGGTCGCCGGGCAACGGACTCTCCCCGAAGTCACAGTGTTTGCGATTCGGTCGACGTCATATTCGATCGCACCGAGCAACGTCGAGGCATCGTCGCCGGTGGTGAGATTGTCGGCGTACAACGCGAGCAACGGAACCCTCAGCTTCTGAGCGACCTGCTGCTCTCGACTCGTGACCGCGCCCTTGCTCGCGATGACTGCGTCTACATTTGCTCCGCGGGCCTGGTCGACTGCATCCTGCAACCCCCTCGTGGAGGGTTCTGACCCGCCACTGCTTGCGGCCTGCGCAGCAATCTGAAACCCGAACGACTGCGCCAGATAGGCGAAGTCGTTGTGGCCAGCCATCAGCTTGCGGTCGGCCGCTGGGATCTTGCTCGCGCACTTGGCGAGCTTCTGGTCCGACGCGTCGATCTCATCGAGATACTGAGTTGCGTTGGTTCGGAAGGTCTCACGCGCCGACGGGTCGGCCTTGATCAACTCATCGCGAACGCGCTGCGTCGCGCGCGCGACGTTCTGCGGCGCGAGGTACCAGTGGGCGTTGTAGCCCTCGCCGGATTCGCCGGCCGGAATCAGAAGCACGGAACGCGATAGATCCACTGGCGCGTAGGCCGGGTTGGCTGCCTTCACCGCAGGGAGCAGCCATGCATCGAGGTCGCCGCCAGAGCGGACCACGACATCAGCATCGGAGATCGCAGCCACTGCCCCGCGCTTGGGCTCGTAGTCATGGGGGTCGGCGCCGGGCGAAAGTAGAGTGGTGACCTCGACCGCATCGCCGCCGACACGATTGACGATGTCTGCGACCTGTGGGGTGGTGGAGACGACCTTCAACGTCGCGTCGCTGTCCGAGGTCTCGCCGGTAGCTCCGCCGCCGCAGCCGCCAACTGCCACCGCGACGAAGCTGATCAGCGCAATCGATGCGGCCAGGCGCAGCGGAGTACGCGCGCTGCGCAGCGAGAGCAGGCCGGCCACTGCGAAGAATCCGAGGCCGGCCACGCCGGCAATCGCCGCGCCGGTCGGCAGATCAAAGTTGAGCGAGAGATAGAGCCCGGTAGCGCCCTCGACTAGCGCGAGCGCGAAGATCAGCAACGGCAGTTGCTTCGCGCGATCGGTGAGCATGCGTGCCGTCGCGGCCGGGATGATCAGCAGCGCGCCGGTCAGCAACGAACCTGTGACCGGGAGCGAGGCGCCAGTTCCGATCGCCACACAGGCGAACAGGGCACTGTCGCTGCGCGATGCGCCGAGGTGGCCGGCGGCACCGTGATCGAATCCGCCGGCGAGCCAACGGTCGTACGCGAACCAGGCGGTTGTGACCACGACCAGAGTCACAATCGCGAGCGCGGTGAGCGTCTCGGTGTTGACCGTCAAGAGCGATCCAAAAAGCAACGCCTCGGGTGGGATCTCGAGCCGCGTGTCTCCGAAGCCAGCGCGTGCGGCGAGCACAGCGCCAACCGCCAAGGCCCCCGCGACCGCAAGCCCCGTCAATGCGTCGCGACGTCCAAAGTTCGCCTCGTTCGCATGCGCCCGGCCAATCCCGGTGACAATTCCAATAAACAGCGCAAAGGCCAGCGCTCCCGCAAGCGCCGAGATCGCGATCGATACCCCGGTGAGAATGCCGAGCACTATCACCGGGTACGCGCCTGCACCAATTGCGTGGATGAAAAAGGGAAGATCGCGCAGAACTATCGCCCCGCCGAGCGCCGCAGCCACCAGGGCAAGCATCAGAACAGCGAGCAGAGCGCGTTGTGCGAACACAGGTGCAAAGAGGTCGAACGGATTTTCAAGTGCGGCGGATAAGGTCATCGGCGAGCAGGTTAGTAAAATCGAGAATCATTATCAGTAAGACCACCGACAAGCCCGTGTCAGAGGAGCACAGCGCCGGCGCCAGCCGCGCGACAGTTCAGCGCGCGGCGATCATCGAAGAGCTGAAGAAGAGCAACAGCGCTTTGACTGCTCAGGAGCTCCACGAGCGCCTCGACAAGGTCGGCCTGGCCACGGTCTACCGCAACCTCAGCCGCCTCGAGGAACACGACGAGATCGACTCGATCCGCCGCCAAAACGGTGAGACGGCCTATCGCGCCTGCGCCCACGGCCATCACCACCACCTGATCTGCCGCGAGTGCGGCACGGTCGTCGAGGTGCACGACTGCTCGCTCGGCGAGTGGAGTCGTAAGATCGGCGACGAGTACGGATTCAGCGGCATCGAGCACCATGCCGAGCTGATTGGAACTTGCACCAGGTGCGCAGCAAAAGGAGCAAAGAAATGACCGGCAGCCAAGGCGATTACGTCGTGTTCAACGTGGTCGACGTGCCGATTTCCGGCGCCGACGGATTCGAGCAGGCCTTCGCGCAGCGCCAGAGCAGTCTGCGTGAGGTCGAGGGATTTGCCGGCTTCGAGTTGCTCCGCCGCGAGGACGCCGAGCAGTACATCGTCGTCAGTCGCTGGCGCAACGAGGACGCCTTCAAGGCGTGGCGCAGCGGCGAGCATTTCGCCAACGCCCACGGCGGCGAGCCCAAGCCAGAGGGCGAGCGCCCAACCGGCTCGGAAACGCAGGCCTTCACGGTCGTGCTTTCTGAACCCGCGCACGGCTGACGGTCCGTCATACTTACGCCTCGCAATGGCGCTTCAACCTGACATTTCAGCGGTAGCCGGGGCGGCGTTCGAGGAGACCGGTCCGCTGGGTCCGCCGTACCCGATAGACGCCCGCGTCAACGACGCAGGCCACCTGGAGATCGGTGGTTGCGACGTGCTCGAAGTCGCAGCCGAGTTCGGCACGCCGTCGTACATCTACGCAGCATCAGACTTGCGCTCGCGCGCCGGCGCCGCAGTCACCGCCTTCCGCGAAGCCGAGCAGCAGTTTGGCGATGGCAACGCCGAGGAACCCGGCGTGCTCTTTGCCAGCAAGTCCTTCCCGTGCACGGCCGCGTACCAGTTGATGGCAGCCGAAGGCATCTACTGCGACGTTGCCTCAGGTGGCGAGCTGCACCTCGCGTGCAAGGGCGGATTTGCCCCCGAGCGCATCCTCATGCACGGAAATAACAAGACCGACGCCGAGCTGGAGCAGGCAATCGCCGCGGGCGTCGGGTACATCGTCATCGACTCGTTCGACGAGATCGACCGCCTGGCCAAGGTCATGCCCGCCGACGGCGGCCCCAGCACCCTGGTGCGCGTCGCGCCCGGCATCAAGCCTTCAACCCACGCCTACATCCAGACCGGTCAGGTAGACAGCAAGTTCGGTATCCCGCTGAGCCAGGTCGAGCAGGCGATCCAGAAGGCGCCGAACTTCGTCGGACTGCACTGCCACCTGGGCAGCCAGTTCTTCGAGGTTGAGATCTTCAAGGCCGCTGTCGAGGTCCTGGCCGGCTTCGAGGTTGACTGTAAGGTCGTGAACGTGGGCGGTGGATTCGGCATTCCCTATCTAGAGCACGAGCATCCGCCCGCGATCGCGACCTACGCGCAGCAGATCACCTCGGCAGTCCGCGAGACCTTCGGTTTCGGCGCGAAGATCATGGTCGAGCCCGGTCGCTGGCTTGTCGGCAACGCCGGCGTCACTGCTTACACAGTTGGCACCGTCAAGGAGATCCCTGGCGTACGTCGATACGTCGCAGTTGATGGCGGCATGAGCGACAACATTCGCCCGATGCTCTACGACGCCGAGTACACGGGACTGATCGCCGATCGCGCCTCGGTAAAGCCAGACCGCGACGTTCGCGTGGTCGGAATGCACTGCGAAAGCGGCGACGTGATCCTCCCCGAGGTGATGCTCGGCGAACCTACTGTGGGCGACACGCTCGTCGTCCCGGCCACGGGCGCGTACGGTCATGCAATGGCCAGTAACTACAACGGAGTCCTGCGGCCCCCAGTCGTCTTCTGCGAGGGCGGCAACGCGAGAGTCGTCGTGCGTCGCGAGACCCACGACGATCTGTCCGCGCGGGACGTCGAATAGCTTTTGCGCTCCATGGGGGAGGGAGAAGCAATCAAGGTCGGCCTGCTTGGCCGCGGAACGGTCGGCGGCGCATTCGCCGAACTGGTTGATCAGCGCGCTGATTCGATCGCGAAGCTGACGGGCAAGCGCCCCGAGATCGGCGGCGTCCTCACCACCTCTTCCGGCGACTTCGACCAGATCTTCGAAGAGAGCGACGTGATCGTCGAGTTGATCGGCGGACTCGATCCAGCCCGCGACTATGTGCTGCGCGCGCTGAAGGCCGGCAAGCCCGTGATCAGCGCCAACAAGGCGCTCGTCTCCAGTTACGGTCCGGAGCTCTTTGCCGCAGCCGCCGAGTCCGGCGCGTCGTTGTTCTTCGAGGCCGCAGTCGCAGGAGTGATCCCCGCGGTCCGCGTGATCGAGGAGTCGCTCGCCGGCGCGCATGTCGAGCGCGTGCACGGCATCGTCAACGGCACGACCAACTACATCCTCACCGAGATGGCCCGCAACGGCCTCTCCTATGACGACGCCTTGAAGCAGGCACAGGACCTCGGTTTCGCCGAGGCCGACCCGACGGCAGACGTCGGCGGCGGCGACGCAGCCGCAAAGATGGCGATTCTCGCGCGCCTCGCCTTTGGCCTCGACGTCTCGTTCGATCAGGTCACCTTCGAGGGCATCGAGAACATCACTTCAGAGGACATCGCCTACGCGAAGGAGTTCGATCTCGTCCTTAAGCTCGTGGGCACCGCCGAACGGATCAACGGCGGGATCAGCGTCCGCGTGTTCCCGGCGTTTCTCTATCCCTCGCACCCGCTCGCCTCTGTGCACGGCTCATTCAACGCCGTCACCGTCGAGTCGCCCGCGATCACCGAGATCACGATGAGCGGACCGGGAGCCGGGGGAGTGCAGACCGCCAGCGCGGTGCTCGGCGACCTGGTCTCGATCCTGTCTGGCGTGCCGCGCACTCGCCGCGCCGCGCCCGCAGCGACGATCGTTGATGACGTCGAATCGGCCTTCTACCTGCACCTCGAAGTCGAGGATCGCCCCGGCGTGCTCGCAGAAGTCGCCGCCGCGCTCGGCAACCACGATGTGTCGGTCCGAAACTTCAACCAGCAGGGCACGCCAGACGCCGCGCGCCTCGTGATGGTCATGCACCCGACGCTCGAGTCCAAGTTCTTTGCTGCGGTCAACGAGATCGCCGCCCTGCCATTCGTCGGAGCCGCGCCACGCGCAATCCGCGTGATCGAAGAGGAGTTTGGTGACTGATGGCCGGATTGATCGAGCGATACATCGACCGAATGCCGGTCGAAGTCACCGAACAGATCATCTCGATCGAAGAAGGCTCCACGCCTCTGGTGCCTGCGCCCGCGCTCAGCGAACGCGTAGATGCCGACGTGTTCCTGAAGCTCGAGGGCGCCAACCCGACCGGCTCATTCAAGGACCGCGGAATGACCTGCGCCGTGAGCGCCGCCGCCCGAGAGGGCGCGGAAACCGTGATTTGCGCCTCGACCGGCAATACAGCCGCCAGCGCCGCCGCCTACGCCGCCCGCGCCGGAATGACCTGCGCCGTGCTCGTGCCAGAGGGCAAGATCGCCGCGGGCAAGCTCGCACAGGCGCTGATCTACGGCGCTCGGGTCATCTCGCTGAACGGAAACTTTGACGTCGCACTCCAGCTCGTCCGCGACCTCGCAGATCACCACCCGATCTCACTCGTCAACTCGGTCAACGACTTCAGGCTCGAGGGCCAGAAGACGTCGTCATTCGAGATCGTTGACGAGATCGGCCCGATCGACCTGCTGACGATCCCAGTCGGAAACGCCGGAAACATCACGGCGTACTGGAAGGGCTTCAAGGAGTACGACGAGGCCCCCGAGCTCAACGGCTATCAAGCAGCTGGCGCGGCCCCGCTGGTCGAGGGCAAGCGCATCGAGAACCCCGAGACCGTCGCTTCGGCGATCCGCATCGGCAACCCGGCACGCTGGGAAGAAGCGATGGCCGCGATCACCGAGTCACGCGGCGCCGTTCGCGCGGTGACCGACGAAGAGATTCTCGACGCCTACAAGTGGCTCCCGGCCAACGAGGGGGTGTTCTGCGAGCCGGCTTCTGCCGCATCGGTCGCGGGACTGATCAAGCACGGCGTATCGGACGCGGCCCGCGCCGGCGCCGAGGGCAGTCGCCCGAAGGTCGTCTGCGTGCTGACCGGCAACGGTTTGAAGGACCCCGACACCGCGTTTGACAATGTCGGATCTGTCATCCCGTGCGAGCCCGAAATTGGCCAACTCGAAAAGGCAGTGCTGGGGTAGATGAACCGTCGCCGGGTCGTCAAGGTTCCGGCGAGCTCGGCCAACCTCGGGCCGGGCTTTGACGTGCTGGCCGGAGCGCTTTCGCTGACCCTGACGGTCGAGGTCGAGGAGACCGGAATGTTTGCGGTCGAGACCGACCTCGATGTCCCGAAAGACAAATCGAACTTGATCGTCAAGTCTTTCGAGACGCTTTACAGCCCCGATGAATTCACTTTTCGGGTTTCCTCGGAGATCCCGTTGACCGGTGGTCTTGGTTCAAGCGCCTCGGCGATCCTCGCGGGGCTCGCCGCTGCCGACCACATATTTGAGCTCGGGATTGATTTGTTTCACCAAGCCACGCTGATCGAGGGCCACCCGGACAACGTCGCTGCTTCGCTCTACGGCGGCTTCGTGGTTTGCGCCGGCGAGGCGGTCACGCGGATTGAGCCGCCTGCGGGGCTGGAGGCGATCGTCGCGTTTCCTCCGCCCGCCGCGCCCGTGCCGACGTCAGCTGCTCGCGAGGCATTGCCGGATTTGGTGCCGATGGGGGAGGCGGTTGCATCAATAGGGAATGCATCAAACGTGGTGCTCGGGCTTGAGCGTGGGGATCTGGAGTTGCTTTCTCGCGGGCTTGTTGATGTTCTGCATCAGCCTCGGCGGGCGCACCTGTATCCGGAGTCGGCGGCGCTCGTGGCTTCGGCTCGCGAGATCGGCGCCGTTGGCGCGACGATCAGCGGTGCGGGGCCGACCGTGTTGATCTGGACCACTTGGGATGACACCGGCAACGTGATGGACGCGGCCGGCCAGCAACTCGCGGACGGTTGGACCCTCCAACGCGTCCCCTTCAGCCCGCACGGCCTCGACGTCGAAGTCTGATCGCGGGCGCCAAAACTCGCAATTTGCGCGCGACCTCTCACACCAGGTGCGACCGGACGGTCGCAAATTGCGGCTTTTTTGCTCCCGGAGGGCCGTCGCCCTCGCCGCGCATAACCCTCCCAACTCTGTAAACTCAGCTTTCGCTCGGCCAGCGGATCACTCTTTCGCGAAGCCGATTTTCCCACCCCGAACGCGCGCCCTCTCGAAGAAGGCGTGGTCCCGAGGAGAGAGCATGTACAACGAGAACTCACAGCGCGACTCCGCCGCGCAGCCACTGTCGTCCTGGCATACCGCCGCGCAGCGAACGGACAAGACCGTTCCCAACCGCGACGTCGCACGCTTCGACCACCGCACTGATTACTCGCCCCTGCGCCCGCCGCAGTCCGTCGAGGACCAGGACGCATGCGCTCTCTACGCCTCGGTCCGCAAGGACGGCAAGCCCTCACACGAGCCGATCCCGCTCGCGCTCGACGCGCTGCATCAGATGCTCCACCGCGCCGGCAACATCGACGGCGAAGGCGACGGCTGCGGTGTCCAGATCGACATCCCGCGCAAGATCTGGGCCGAAGAGGTCCGCAAGGACGGGCATGCCCCGGACCTGGCTCTAGACGAGAAGTTCGCCGTCGCACACATCTTTGTTCCGCGCAACTCCGATGTCAAGGCAGTCCAGCACGACGCCCTGGAGCTCATGTCGAGCGCCGGATTCCGCGTGCTCGCCCAGCGCGAAGGCGCCGTCGACAGCTCCGCGCTCGGGCCGACTGCCCGCGAGGAAGAGCCCGTCTTCTGGCAGGTCGCCGGGATCATCGACGGCAAGCGCGCCTGCTTTGACCTGACGATCGAGCTGGAGCAGGATTTCGACATCCACGTCGCGAGCTTCTCGCACAGCAACGTGGTCTACAAGGTGATGGGCGCCCCGATCGCCCTCGGCAGATACTTCCCGGACCTCCTGGATGAGCGCCTCGAGACCGTCTTCGTACTCGGCCACAACCGCTATTCCACCAACACCTGGCCAACATTCAAGCGCGTCCAGCCCTTCAGCGTGATCGGCCACAACGGCGAGATCAACACGATCGTTCAGCTGCGCGAGGAAGCCCGCCTGCTCGGCGTGCCGATCCACACCGACGGCTCCGACTCCCAAGACTTCAACCGCGCAGTCGCCACCTTCATCCAGCGCGACGGCGTCAGTCTGATCGAGACGATGGAGATGGTGCTCCCGCCGATCGTCAACGAGATCAAGGACCTCGCAGGCGACCTGCAGCACTTCTACATGTACCTGCGCCAGGTCTTCGGACCGTTCACGCAGGGCCCGGTAGCGCTGATCAGCCGTGACGAGAACGAGTGCGTCTTCTCAACCGACGCGCTCGGCCTGCGCCCGCTCTGGCTCGTAGAGACAATTGACGACTACATATTCTCCTCCGAGCCAGGCGTCGCGCCCGTCGCTGACGTCGTCTCGGACCCCAAGCCGTTCGCCCCGGGAGAAAAGATCGGCGTGATCGTCAACCCGGGCAAGGAAGCGCGTCTGCTCAGCCACGACGAGATCCAGCACACGGCGTTCCGCCGCTGGCGCGAGCGCACGAACGTCACTGAATTCCCGCGTTACGACACCGCACTGCTCACCGGCGGCCCGATCGAGGGTCCGGACATTCCGGGCTATTCGCACGCAGGTCCCGCCGAGCCCGTCAAGGTCTCAGATGTTGTGCTGGGCGGCTTCGGCTGGCAGCGAGACGACATGAAGCTGATCCAGCAGATGGCCAGCAACGGCGCAGAGCCGATCGGCTCGCTGGGCTACGACGGCCCGCTCGCCGCGCTGTCTCCCGAGCGCCAGAACATCGCCGACTACTTCAAGGAGACCGTCGCGGTGGTAACTAACCCGGCGATCGACCGCGAACGAGAGATCGAGCACTTCTCCTGCCGCACGGTTTTCGGCGAGCGCCCCGCGCCGACCGCAGCGATGGAAAAGGCAACGACGGTCGAGCTGAGCTTCCCGATCGTCCTCGGTGGCCACCACGAGATCGCTCCGCTGAACGCCGAGACGCTGCGTGGTATCGCACGCTCGCACAAGACGTACCTGCTCGAAGACCTCTGGGAAGAGTTCTCCGGCCACCGCAGCGCGGTGCTTGACATCGCCTGCCTGGAATCCGAGAACACCAAGGGCGCGATCGAGCGCTTGAAGCACGAAGCGGTTGATCTCGTGCGCGCCGGCGCAGAGCTGATCGTCCTCTCCGACAAGACCGTCTACGAGGGCGACCGTCGCTTCATCGATCCGCACCTCGCAGTCAGCGCAATCGACTCGGCGCTGAAGACCGCAAAGCTCGAGAACGGCGAGGTCAACCTGCGCCGCCGCACGAGCCTGCTGCTGCGCAGCGGCGCGATCCGCAACGTCCACGACGTGATGATCGCCCTCGGCCTCGGCGCCGACGGAATCTGCCCGTACGTGATGCTCGAAGTCGCCTGCGTTGACGACTACGAGTCCGATTACAACAACCTCTGCGCCGCGCTGCGCAAGGGCATGGAGAAGGTGATCTCCACGATCGGCATCCACGAGATCCGTGGCTACGCCCGTCAGTTCAGCGCGATCGGTCTGCGCCCGGAGCTCGCCGAGATCCTCGGCACGAAGAGCTACTTCGGCTCGGACAAGGGCGGACTTGGCTTCGCGGAACTCGACGCCGACGGCGACGTCCGTAAGCGGGTTTTCTCAGAAGAGGAGGTCGCAAAGCCGGCCAAGACTTTCCACTTCTACCCGAAGGTCTGGAAGGCCGCAAACGCCGTCGCAAACCAGCGCAGCGATTACGCCGAGTACAGCACGAAGGTGCGCGAGCTAGAGGCCGCAAACCCGATCAGCCTGCGTCACATCATGGACGTCAAGTCCGACCGCGAGCCGATCCCGCTCGACCGGGCCAGCGCCACGGTGGGCCACCACGACTATCCGATCGTGATCGCCTCGATGAGTTTCGGCTCGCAGTCCGAGACTGCCTTCCGCGCATACGCCGAGGCCGCCAAGCAGCTGAACATCCTGTCGGTCAACGGCGAGGGCGGCGAGCCCCACGACATGATCGGTCAGTACCCCAAGCACCGCGGCCAGCAGGTTGCGTCAGGTCGCTTCGGTGTCACCTCGGACCTCTTGAACAGCTCGTACCTCTTGGAGATCAAGATCGGCCAGGGCGCGAAGCCCGGCGAGGGCGGCCACCTGCCCGCGCGAAAGGTCACCGAGAAGGTCGCCGCCGCGCGTAACGCGACCACTGGCACCGACCTGATCTCGCCCTCAAATAACCACGACCTTTACTCGATCGAAGACCTCGCCGAACTGATCGACGAGCTCAAGACCGCCAATCCCGACGCCCGCGTGGCCGTCAAGGTGCCAGTCGTGCCGAACATCGGCACGATCGGCGTGGGCATCGCCAAGGCGGGCGCCGACATCATCACCCTCTCTGGCTTCGAGGGCGGCACCGGAGCCGCCCGCGCGCACGCGCTGCGCCACGTCGGCCTGCCGAGCGACATCGGCACCCGTGCCGTGCACCAAGCACTGATGGAGGCCGGCATCCGCAACCGCGTCGAGATCTGGGCCGACGGCGGCTACCGCCACGGCTGGGACATCGTCAAGCTGCACATGCTCGGCGCCAACCGCGTCGGCTTCGGCACGCTCGCGATGGTCAGCCTCGGCTGCACGATCTGCCGTGGCTGCCAGCTGGACACCTGCCACGTCGGCATCGCAACCCAGATCGAAACGGTCGAGCAGGCCGAGCAGCACGGACTGAAGAAGTTCACGCCGCAGGTTCTGCCTACTGCCGTAGAGGCCTGCGCCACATTCTTCAAGGGCATCGGCGAGGAGGTTCGTGAGATCACCGCGATGCTCGGCTACGAGAATTCACAGGATCTTGTCGGTCGCTCCGACCTGCTGGTCCAGTCTGCCGCGGCCGACAAGGTCGACATCACCGAGCTGATTCAGCCGCTCGAGGAATACCTCGACCTCACGCCGCTCGACCTGCCGGTCGAAGCGATCGTCGACGATCGCGCCGAGGCGGGAATCATCATGTCCCGCCCGATCCTGCTCCCCGAGAAAGAAGCTTCAAAAACAATCGCCGGCCTCGTCGCAGACGTCTGCGGCGGCCCGATCCGCGCAGGCGGCGACCCGCTCTCATACGAATACCCGCGCTCGACCAACAGCAACGACCGCGTTCTCGGCACCGAGCTCGCCGGCGGAATCTCGCGCGAGCGGATCTTCGGCGACGGCCCCGCAGGCACCGACGAGACGCTCGTAAATGTCAGTTTCAACCAAGGCTCAGTCGCCGGTGGTGGCCTTGGCGCCTTCAACGTCTACGGCGTAAATATTGATGTCCAGGGCGGCGCCCAGGACGGCGTCGGCAAGTCAATGCTCGGCGGCCAGATCAGCGTGCTCAAGGGCACCAACCGCTTTGGCAAGCGCGTCAACGGCTCTGTGGGCAAGTCCTTCGCCTACGGCGCTCAGCGTGGCCGCCTGTTTGTTCAGGGCGACGCCGACTCGCGATTTTGCATTCGCCTCTCGGGCGCCGACGTGGTCATCGCAGGCGAGCCGACAGAGCCGCTCGACGACGCCCGCGGCTGCATCGCCGACCGCGCGAACATCAAGGGCTTCGCATTTGAGTACATGACCGACGGCCGCGCCGTAGTGCTCGGCGACCCGGGCCCGTGGGCCTGCGCCGGCATGACCGGTGGCCGCATCTATATGCGCAAGTGGGAAGAGATGGGCCTGACCAAGGCAGCGCTCGAGCGCAGGCTCGGTAAGGGCGCCAAGGCCGTGATCGAAGAGATCGACGCCGAGGGCCTGCTCGACATCCAGGAACTGCTCGAGGCGTACGCGTTCGAGCTGCGAAAGAGCGGCCAACCCGAAGAGGCAGATCGCATGGTTGCCCTCGCCGCAGCTGCAGGCGACAACTTCCTCCAGTGCGTGCCCGAGAGCGAGCAGGCCGACCCGTCAATCTCGACTGAATAAGATCGCTGCATGCGTTCGGCTCAGGCCCAAATCACGATCGACCGGTCGCCCGAGGAGATCTACGAGTACCTGCTCGATATCGCCTCACGTCCCGAGTTCGCGCCCGAACTTTTCCGCGAGTTTCACCTCGCCCGCGTCGAGAGCAAGGGCATCGGCGCAGGCGCGCGCTATCGGCTGCATCGCAAGCTGCGCGATCGCTACGCAGGCACCACCATTACCGAGGGCATCCCAGGCCAGCGCCTGCTTGAGGAGGGCTCAACGGGCCGGGGCGGCCGCGTAGGCATGGCGGCCGAGTTTCTCCTCGAAGAGCAGCCGGGCGGCGCCACAAAGGTCACCTGGATCCTCGAGCTATACCCGATGAATCCAGTCGACCGCATGCGTGAGATCGGTCAGCGCAGGCAGATCAACCGCCGCATGAAGCGCGGGATCCGGCGCCTTCGCGGCATTCTCGAAGGCGTCCAGAGCTCGGTGCCGGGCGAACGTCCCACCGTCGCAGGTCTCGATCTGACATACGTGCCCAACCCCTGATTCGGCACGCTCGCGACGATCGTCACTTACCCGGCCCTGCCACTTACTAGACTGGCGCCTCGCATGAAGCATTCCCCGTCACGCACGCGCGCAAAGCGCACGCTCACCAAGCTCGCAACACTTCTCACCATCAGCGCAGTTGCCGCCACGGCATCCGGCTGCGCGAAGCAGGTCAAGCGCATCGAATCTGAAAACGAGGGCACTCGCATTTACCTCGACGGCGCGTTCTATCAGATCCAGATTTCGCGGCTGCTCAACCCCAAAGACGTCGAGGACAGCTTCTACCTCAAAGGCCAGCCCACGCCGGCAAAGGGCGATTCCTACTTCGGAGTCTTCCTCTACGTGACGAACGAGGACCAGGATCGCCGCGTCCTCCCGATCGCCGCCGAGAAGATGAAGATCGTTTCTGCCTCGGGCGACGAGTTCGAGCCAGTCGAGGTCAAGACTCCGGGTTGGGGCTACGAGCCTTCTCCGATCGGCAAGGGAGCGATGCTTCCGGTGCCGAACACACCTGCGTTTGTTGGACCGATCCGTGGTGGCCTGGTGCTTTTCCGTATCCCGAACGCCGACCTGGACGACCGTCCACTCGAACTCGAGATCAAAGCGCTCAACGACAAGACCGGCACGATCCGCCTCGACGTCTAAACCCGCCGTCCTCAAAAGTTGACATCGTCCGTGGACGCCTGATGGTCAGAGCCTCCTCCCATCACGTCATCATCAGCGCATGAGCCTGCTTGATTGGACGATCATCCTCGGCGTGGTGGTCTTCGCCGCCTGGGGATTCCGCCAGGGTGCCGTTATCGGTATCTCCTCGCTGATCGGTTTCATCGGGGGCACGCTCGTTGGCGTGAACGTCGCTGGTCGACTGCTTGAGAGCGGCAACGACTCTCCGTACACACCGCTGCTCGCGCTCGCGGTGGCACTTCTGGTCGGCGGAATCCTCGCGGAGGTTGCGCTGCTGATCGGGTATCGCATGCGCGTCAAGTTCACGAGCCTTGGGGCGCGCAGGGTCGACGGCGCGGTGGGGGCTGTGCTACTGGCCGCATTCGCGATCGGCATCGTGTGGGTCGGCGCTGCTGCGATCGCTCAGTCGCGCGCCAACAAGGAGCTGAGGCGCGAAATTCGCACCTCAGCCGTAGTCAAACAACTGAACGCCGTTCTACCGCCAAGCACAGGCGTGCTTGACGCGCTCGCGCGCATCGACCCCGTCCCGCAGATCAACGGACCGGCTCCGAACGTCGCAGCGCCCGACAGCGCCGTCGCCCGCGACCCAGACGTGCAACGAGCCGCGAACTCGACTGTGCGCATCCTGGGCACGGCCTGCGGCTACGGCATCGAAGGCTCGGGCTGGGTCGCCAGCAATGGGATCGTGGTCACGAACGCCCATGTGGTCGCCGGAGAGCTCGACACATCCGTTCAGTTGCTCGGAACAGGCCCGCAGCTCAGGGCCCAGGCGATCTGGTTCGACGCCAAGAACGACCTCGCAATTCTTTACGTGCCGGGGCTCACCGCGCCGCCGCTCCAGATGATCACAGAGACCGCGAAGGGCACCTCGGGCGCCGTGATCGGCTACCCGCTCAACGGCCCGCTCGACATCCAACCCGCGCGCATCGGAGCAACCACAACCGTCGTCTCCGACGACATCTACGGCGGCGGTCCGGTCACGCGGCGCATGACCACTTTCCGCGGAATAGTCCGCCACGGTAACTCCGGCGGACCGATCGTGGACGAGGCCGGCCGCGTGCGCACGACGGTCTTCGCGGCCAAGAGCGACAGCGACAACACGCGCGGCTACGGCGTCCCCGGCGAGCAGATCTTCGAGGCGCTCGGACAAGCTGACATCAACCGTCCGGTCACAACCGGCGGCTGCACCTGAGCCTTCTCGCTGCAAACGGGCAGTATCGGCCGTTCTGTCGCCCTTTCCGTCGCCCCTCGGCCTTAGATTGGCCACCAATGTCCCTCTGTTTCATTGAGCCCCAGGACGCTGTACGCGTTGTCGCGGGCAGCGTCGGCCGCGAGGCGCGTCGCCAACTCGTCACAGAGGTCGTCCACGCCTGGGTCAACTCGCTCCCCGACTCAGAGCTACCGATCCACTACGCCGAAGCGATCCGCGCCCTCGACTCAGATGACCTGACGGTGCTCGCCGCCTGGCACGCATCGCTCGAAGTCGGCCAGCCAGTCGCCAACCGCGACTTCCTGATCGGCGCCTACACATCGTTGGACAAGGACAACCGCCGCGAGGCGCTGCGCATTGCAGCAAGCTTCAGAAGCGATGAGGCCTTCGAGAGCGGCTCTTCAGACGAAGAGATGCTCGAGACAGTGCTTCCGTGGCTCCCGCCCCAGCAAACGATGGAGCTCGCCGCCGAGGCGATGCGCATCTATGTCTGGGACCGGATTGGGTCAGACAACTAGCAACGGACGCAGCTCGGACAAGACGTCCGCGCAGTCTCCGTGGTAACGCACTGCTTGAAAGCCGAACTCGCGCGCGGCGTCGCAGTTGATCTCGATGTCGTCCACCAGGACGCACTCTTCACGCTTGACATCTCCCAGCCCTGAAAGGGCAACGATGCGCTCGTGGGTGATCTCGTAGATCCGCGGCTCTGGCTTGCGTGTGCCCTCAAAGCCGCTGTCGGTGATCGTCTCGAACAGTTCGTCGATCGGCAACATCGCGCGCCAGCGCGGCTCCCACTCCTTGACGTTGTTGGTCAGGAGCGCCAGGCGCCCGCCGCTCGCCTTGTACTCAAAGAGAAAGTCGATGAAGGGCTGATTGGGGGAGAGCTGGCTGAAGTAGAACTCTGCGAACTCCTTGAAGACGATCTCCATGCCGAGCTGCTTCTGCAGCTGAACTTCCATCAAGCGCTCGAAGTCCGGCTCGCTCATCTCGCCCTTCTCGAGCTTGTAGAGCGGGTTCTCGCCGATCTCCTCGGCGATTGCAAACATTGCCATGCCGAGCTCTTCCAGGGGAATCCCGGTCTCCTGCTGCCAGGCGATGAACGCTTCTTCGAGCGGGTTGGTCAACACCCCGCCGAAGTCGCTGATGATGACCCGCACGCCGGCCATCTCAGGCAGCTATCCGCGGCGGTGCCGCGAGGGCGATCTCGTAGTAGCCAATACCGCTGTGCGGGCCCATTGTCCAGTTATAGAAGGCCAAGGCAACGTCGCGATCGGTCAATTCAACGTGAGTTCCCGGAATCGCTTCACCGGTGATCCGGCGCGGCAGCTCATCATCCTCAAGCCAAAGCTCAAGTGCAGCCTGAGTGTGTAGGTCGTCCTTGCTGAAAACGGTTGACAGGCGGGCGTCGGCGATCGGGTTCGATTGGCCGCCTTCAATCAGCACGGCATCGTTGCGCTCGTCGCCGTGACCGTGGTAGACAGCCGGTTTGTAGGCGTTCAAGAAGAAGCTGTCGCCATTGTCGAACATCGCCACAATCGACCGCAGGATCGGGGGACCGAGCCGGCGGGAGGGGAGCGTGGAGACGCCGAAACTCTTGAGTCGACGTTCGCGCTTCTCGTTCTCTGTCACGCGCCCGGAGACGTCACAGACGATGATTTCGCTGGAGTCGAGGTGCGCGCCCTGATCCTTGCTCTTCCAGTCGAGCTCAAACGCACCCTTGGCCGACTGCATCTGCGCCTGCCAGCGCGTGGTGCTGAGGGTGGTCAGCTGCTGCACATCACTGACAGCAAAGCCCAAAGTCTGCGCATCGCCCTTGCCAGAGAACATCACAGAGACTTGCGGTCCGGCAATGCCGAAAACGCTCTTCTCTGGCTCGAAAAAAGCCAAACTCTCAGCCTCAAGTAGAGGTACAGACTGGATGGTTGTCATTCGTGAAGCTGCTGCGTTTCGAAGTCGAATTCCGGCTCGCGCTCGCCCTGGGTGGATGAGGTCTTACGGCGCGGCTGGTCAGAGTGGGCGAAGTCTCGCATACCCGTATCGTCAGCAACGAATCCGCCCATGAACGTCGCACGCGTGCGGCCCATTCCGAACTTGACCACGCGCCCGCTCAGGAACTTGCGCGAGGGCGGGGCAATCAGCAGGATTCCCACGATGTCCGAGAGAAACCCCGGCACGAGCAGCAGCGTTCCGCCCATGATCACGAGGAATCCGTTGACGGCTTCGTTGGCGGGGATCCTGCCGGCGTCAACCGCGCTGCGAAAGTTGCGCCATACGGCGCCGCCCTGGTTCTTCACGAGCCAGGCGCCGAGGAGCGAATCCAGCAGAAGCAGCAGGATCGTCGGCATCACGCCGATCATCTCGCCGACCTGCAGGATCAGCCAGAGCTCGATCACGGGGACGGCGATGAAAAGAATCACAAAAAGCAGAGCGATCATCGGGGCAACATTAACGGCCCGCGCCTACACTTCAAGTTATGCCTGCATTGACCCCAGACGACGTATACGAAGCCCTCGAGCAAGTCATCGACCCAGAACTCGGTCTCGACTTCGTCGAGCTCGGCCTGATCTATGACGTTGAAGTCAACGAAACGGGGGAGGGCCACGGCAACGAGGTCTTCGTGACCTACTCGCTCACTTCGCCAGGCTGCCCGATCGGACCGCAGATCGCGGATCAGATCAAGGAGTTCACGATCGAACTCGATGGGGTCGAGAAAGTCTTCCCCAAGCTCGTTTTCTCTCCGCCATGGACGCCGGAGATGATGAGCGAAGACGCGAAGTTCGCGCTCGGCTACTGACCCAATCGTCATGGGGCCGCTACTTTCAGCTACTTGCCTTGTTCAAGGGTTAGAGAGTAAGCTTGAGTGAGCGGCATCACATCGGTGTCGCTGGTCCAACTGAGACGGCGCACGAAGGCGCCAGGGGGTATTTGGGGGAATGAAGTTCGGGACATCTGTTCGTAGTGGTTCGGCTGTGGTTGCACTGCGCGAATCCTCTTCTTCTGCGCGTATTCGCACAGCGTTCATCGTGACGATCGCGCTGGCAACGGTGCTTTTTGCTGCAGTCGGCGACCCGCGCGCTTCCGGAACTTTCTCGCCCACGATCACGATTGAGACGAGCACGACTCGCGCCACGGCACACCCGGACGCGCGCATCACAATCGATAACTCGTCAAGCAGCGACAACATCAAGGACCTCACGCTTCAGCTGCCGGATGGCTTCTGGGGCTCTCTCGCTGCGGTCTCGACCAAGTGCACGGAGTCGGAGGCGACCAGCGGGACCTGCCCGGTGGCATCGAAGATCGGCACGGTCACCGCGAGCGCAGACATCGTTGACGGCGACACAGTTGCCAATGGCGTTCTGACCGGTGGCGTTTACCTCACTGAAGCTTTTGCCGCGAACGCAGCAACCGACCCGGCTGGAATCTCGATCAAGGTGGACACGAAGGTCGGCGGGGTTGACCTTGGCCGCGTGATCGTGAATGGCCGCGCAGTCCCGGCTTACGGCGCAGCGCCGACGGGCGGAGGAACTGCTGGTCCGCTCAAGGGCCTCAAGACCGTCGTAACCGACATCCCGCAGTCCGTCACCGACACCGCGAACGTCCCGAACCGGACGGTCAACTACAAGCTCGACAAGATGCAGATCGACCTCATCAGCACGCTGAAGGATTCGACTGCAGGCGGTTACACACCGCCGCTCCTCACCAACCCTTCGGCTTGTGCCACCTACGCAGTCACGGCTGACGCCGTGCCGTACGGAGGTGGCCCCACAGAGTCGATCTCCGACGACTACGTCGTTGACCAGTGCGACACGGTTCGCTTTCAGCCCAGCATCTCGACCGCGTTCACCGACACCACTGTCCCCGCGTATTCGACCCAAGGTCTTGTATCGACGGTGACCATGCCGACCACGCCGGGTCAGCCTTTTGAAGCTGGCGCGGTATCTGACGTTGAAGTGCGCCTGCCGCGTGGATTCACAACCAACAACGTCGCACTTGGCGGCGGGGACATGTGCAGTGGCGCTTCGGCCGGAACGATCTCCGGAAAGGGCTGGTTCTCGGTTTCGATCTGTAACCCGACGACCCGTCCGCAGGCCAAGATCGGTGAAATGACCCTCACGACTCCGCTGCTTGATCAGCCAGTCAAGGGATACGTCTACCTGGTGAACAAGACGCCGATCCCATGGCTCGGAGTCAACGTCACGGACACGATCCCGGGCAACCCGAAGGGCATCAACTTCCAACTGGTCGGCATCAGCGACCTCGGCTACTACGACGAGGCCTGCGGACAGCCCTGTGGCCAGCAGATCATCTCGCGCTTCGCGGGACTGCCGGACGCTCCGCTCACCTCGGCCGTGATCAACCTCGACATGGGAAACCGCACGCGGCCCAACTTGACGACGGTCAGCGGCCAGATCCTCGAGATGGGTGGCGACGAAACCTGCCAGCCAGAGGCTGAGTTCGCGTCACTCTTCGACTCGCACAGCGGTGCATCTCGCGACCGTGTGCAAACGCAGGCGTTCAGCGACTGCCCGACCCCGTCCGTGAACCCCGGCTCCGGCGCGTGGGGTCAGGAGACGACCGACACGACGCCGACCTTTGACTTCACCTACACCGGCATTGGAACGAATGTTTGGTGCGGGGTGGACGCGATCGGCGAAGTCGGACCGACCGGATCAACGGACTGCACGGGTGACACCAGTTACACGCCGCAGGCGCTTGACACCGGGCTGCACACACTTGGAATCGGCGACCAGCCTGACGCCGCAGACGGAGTAGGCAACGGCACCATCCGCAACTTCGTCGTGAATGGCACCAGCACCCAAGACACCACAGTCCCAACCACAACCCTCAACGCCGTCCCAGCAACAACCCCAGACAGCACCCCAGGCTTCACCTTCAATGCCAGCGAAACCAGCTCGTTCCAGTGCTCGCTCGACGGCGGCGCCTTCCTGCCCTGCGGATCCGCAGCCGGCACGGCAAGCACGAGCTACTCGATCCCGGCCGACGAAGAACTCTTCGCAAGCGACGAAACCCACACCTTTGCTGTCCGCGCCCAGGACACAGCAGGCAACGTGGACCTGACGCCAGCCAGCGCCTCCTTCAAGGTCGTGATCCCGTTCGCCCCGACGATGTCGGTCAACGTGAGCACCACCCAGGCCCGCGCGCACCCCGATATGACGATCAACATCGGGAACCTCTCCCATGAAGACGTCAAGGACTACGCACTTAGCCTGCCCGACGGCTTCTTCGGTGGCCTGACCGGCGTCCAAGCGCTCTGCGAGATCGCCGATGCCGACAACGGCACATGCGGAGCAGGCTCAAAGGTCGGAACAGTTACGGCAACAGCAGTGATCGACCGCTCGACCGTCACCACGACCGGCAAGGTGTACCTCACCAAGCCGCGCGTCATCGGCGACCCAGCCGGCTTGATCATCGACGTCACGCCCAAGCTGCAGGACGTCACCTTCGAGCCGATCCGCGTCCCGGCACGTCTTGCTGTCCGCGGCCGCTCGGCCCAGGGCATCGACTCGATCGTGATCGACGTTCCGAACACGGCAACGAGTACTGAAGCCGAGGTCAGCGAGTTCGACATGCGATCGATCTCGATCCACCTCGAGAACAACGGCCTTGCGCCGCAGCCGCTGCTCACCAACCCGAGCTCCTGTGATGCAAAGGCATTCAAGGCAACCTTCACGGGCTACGACGACACCGTCGGAAGCTACGACGTCCCGTTCGCGGCCACCGGCTGCGGCGCACTCGGATTTGCTCCGGCCCTTGGCATCACGCAGGTCGAGCGCTCGACCGGCGGAAACCCCGGCCCCTCCGACAACACCAGGCGCGCGGTGATCGACCTGACCGCGAACCTCACGGCAGATCCGAACGGCGCCGGCATAAAGAGCGTCAACCTGACCCTGCCCCGTCCGATCTCGATCGACGTCCAGCGACTCCCATTCCCGTGTCTTGATGAGCAGGCAGCCGCCAAGGCATGCCCGGCTTCAGCAGCGATCGGCACCGTCACTGCGACGACGCCATTGCTGGACAAGCCGATCTCAGGCCTTGTCTACGTGTTGAAGTCGGCAACCTCGCTTCCGAGGCTGCTGATCGCGCTGCGCGGCGATATCGATGTTGACTTGATCGCAACGAACAGCTTCCTCAACGCCACGACCAAGCCGCAGATCATCACGCAGATGGACACTCTTCCTGACGTTCCGCTCTCGAGCTTCTCGATGAAGATCAATGGGTTCCTGACAACTCGAATCGATGCGTGTGACACCGGACCTCAGGACTGGAACATCACCGGCGCACTGGCAGCCCACAACGGGTCGGCTTCGGCGGTCAATATTCCGCTCGGATTCAACTGCCCGAACGCCACGCTGCCGATCTACAACTACTCGCTCAAGGGCAAGGGTTCCAAGACGAGCCTCTTGGTTGACCTCACGGCCCAGGGGAGCAAGCAGGTCAAGAAGACCACACTGAAGCTGCCCAAGGGTCTCAGCTTCAATAAGAAGGGCTTCACCAAGAAGAAGCTTGCCAAGCTCGTCACCGTTCGCGGCGACGGAAAGAAGCTCAAGGCCAAGTGCTTCAAGCTCAAGTCTTCCACGACCTTCGAGATCAACTTCTGTAAGAAGAGCGTGACAACGGCATCGGTTCAGTTCAAGTCCGGAACACTGAACATGAAGAAGAAGATCAAGAAGCCGAAGTTCAAGGTGACGGTCACCGACAGCGACAACAAGAAGAAGAGCGCAAAGTACGTCAAGTAAGACCCCCAGCATAACCCTCGTCTAGAACCTGACGGTTGACAACGCTTCGTCGATTCGGGTCGGCTTGGGAGCGCGCAATCGCACCAAGTCGGCCCAAGAATCGCATCGCTTCCCAGGTACTTGCCTTGTGTAGTGATTTTAGGTAAGGTGGATCGGTCGGCCGCGCGGCAGCTGCTGCGGAGCAACTTGCTTGGGGGGTTTGGGGATGAAGTTCGGAAATGCTTGGCTTGCCGTATCGCCTCTGAGTGTGCGTGCAGCGCTCGCTTTGGCGCTCGCACTCGCGACGCTTCTATTCGCTGCGGTCGGCGACCCACGCGCTTCCGGAACTTTCTCGCCCACGATCACGATTGAGACGAGCACGACTCGCGCGACGGCACACCCGGACGCACGCATCACGATCGACAACTCCTCAAGCAGCGACAACATCAAGGACCTCACACTTCAGCTGCCGGATGGCTTCTGGGGCTCCCTCGCTGCAGTCTCGACCAAATGCACCGAGGCGCAGGCGACCAGCGGTACCTGCCCGGTCGCATCGAAGATCGGAACGGTCACCGCAAGCGCAGACATCGTTGATGGCGACACGGTTGCCAATGGGGTATTGAGCGGTGGCGTGTACCTCACCGAAGCTTTTGCCGCGAACGCAGCCACGGATCCAGCTGGAATTTCAATCAAGGTCGACACGAAAGTTGGCGGGGTTGACCTCGGCAGAGTCATCGTGAATGCGCGCGCGATTCCGGAGTACGGACCGGCGCCGACCCCGGGAACCTCCGGTGTATTAAAGGGACTCAAGACGGTTGTGACGGACATCCCACAATCCGTCACTGACACCGCGAATACGCCGAATCGGACGGTCGATTACAAGCTCGACAAGATGACGATCGACTTGATTAGCGATCTCAAAGACTCGACGGCTGGGGGCTACATGCCGCCACTGCTGACGAATCCATCGAAATGTGGGAGCTACGCGATCACCGCGAACGTTGCGCCGTACGGCGGCGGACCCACCGAATCGATCTCAGATCCGTACACCGTGGATCAATGCGACACCGTGCGATTCGACCCGAACATCTCGACCGCGTTTACGGACGCGGTGGTGCCGGCATACTCGACTCAGGGGTTGGTTTCCACTTTGACGATGCCCAACACCCCCGGTCAGCCGGTTGAGGGCGGGACGGTCTCGTCGGTGGAAGTTCGGTTGCCGCGCGGATTCACGACGAACAACCCTGCGCTCACCGGCAACGACATGTGCCCGGGAAACTCAGGGGGACCGTTCACGGACCCCTATTTCTTGGTGTCCAACTGCAACTTGGCAATTAGGCCGCAGGCGAAGATTGGCGAAATGACACTCAACACGCCGCTTCTGGATCAGTCAATTGCGGGCTATGTGTATCTGATCGACAAGTCGCCAGTGCCGTGGCTTGGAGTCAACGTGAGCGACACGATTCCTGGAAACCCGAAAGGAATCAATTTTCAGATCCTCGGAATCAGCGACCTCGGCTACTACGACGAGGAATGCGGCCAACCTTGTGGGCAACAGATTGTGTCGAAATTCTCGGGCCTTCCCGACGCACCACTGACATCCGCGGTGATAGATCTCGACATGGGGCCGCGAACGAAGCCGAACAACTCGACTGTGAGTGGACAGATTCTCGAGATGAATGACGACGAGAGCTGCCAGCCCGAAGCCGAGTTCTCGACTCTGTTTGATTCACCTAGCGGGGCCAAGCGTTATCGTGTACAAACGAAGAGCTTCTCCGGTTGTTCATTTCCCAAGGCGGTGTCGCCCGGGAGCGGTCCCTGGGGCCAGGAGACGGCCGACACGACTCCAACCTTTGGATTCAGCTATTCCGGCGCCCAGCCGAATGTCTGGTGTGGAGTAGATGCCTTCGGTGAGTCCGGCCCGACGGGAGCCACTGACTGCACCGGCGACACGAGTTACACGCCTGAGCCCCTCGGGCCGGGGCTCCATACCCTCGGAATCGGTGACAAGGTGGATCCGACCGAAGGGACCGGCGACGGCATCATCCGCAACTTCGTCGTCAACGACTCGAGCACTCAGGACACCACCGTCCCAACCACCACCCTCAACGCCGTCCCAGCAACAACCCCAGACAGCACCCCAGGCTTCACCTTCAACGCCAGCGAAACCAGCTCGTTCCAGTGCTCGCTCGACGGCGGCGCCTTCCTGCCCTGCGGATCCGCAGCCGGCACGGCAAGCGCCAACTACTCGATCCCAGCCGACGAAGAGCTCTTCGCAAGCGACGAAACCCACACCTTCGCCGTCCGCGCCCAGGACACGGCCGGCAACGTCGACCTAACGCCAGCCAGCGCAACCTTCAAGGTCGTGATCCCGTTCGCCCCGACGATGTCGGTCAACGTCAGCACCACGCAGGCCCGCGCGCATCCCGAGATGACGATCAACATTGGCAACCTCTCGCACGAGGACGTCAAGGACTACGCGCTCAGCCTGCCCGACGGCTTCTTTGGCGGACTGACCGGAGTCCAAGCGCTCTGCGAGATCGCGGCGGCCGACAACGGCACCTGCGGAGCCGGCTCACAGGTCGGAACGGTCACCGCAACCGCCGTGATCGACAGGTCAACCGTCACCACCACGGGCAAGGTCTACCTGACCAAGTCCCGCGTCCTCGGCGACCCAGCCGCCTTGATGATCGACGTCACGCCCAAGCTGCAGGACGTCACGTTTGATCCGATTCGCGTGCCGGCGCGACTTGCGGTCCGCGGTCGTTCGGCCCAGGGCATCGACTCAATCGTGATCGACGTTCCGAACACTGCCACCAGCACCGAGAACGAGGTCAGCGAGTTCGACATGCGCTCGATCTCGCTCACTTTGAAGAGCAACCCGGCCGCGCCTCAGCCGCTGCTCACCAACCCGAGCTCCTGCGAGCCAAAGGCGTTCAAAGCAAGTTTCACGGGCTACGACAACACAATCGGAAGCTACGACGCGCCCTTCGCGGCCACCGGCTGCGGCGCGCTCAGTTTTGCGCCGTCTCTGGCGATCGCTCAGGTCGAGCGCAGTACCGGCGGGCGCCCGGGCCCCTCGACCAACATCAAGCGCGCAACCATCGACTTGACCGCACTACTGCTGGCAGACCCTGCAGGCGCCGGTATCAAGAACGTGAATCTGACGATGCCGTGGCCGATCACGATCGATGTCCGGCGACTGCCGTTCCCCTGTCTTGACGAGCAGGCGGCCGCCAAGGCGTGTCCAGCCTCAGCGGCAATCGGAACCGTCACTGCGACGACGCCGCTTTTGTCCACGCCGATTTCAGGCCTTGTCTACGTCTTGAAGTCGCCGACCTCGCTTCCGAGGCTGCTGATCGCGCTGCGCGGCGACATCGATGTTGACCTGATCGCAACCAACAGCTTCATCAACGCCACGACCAAGCCGCAGATCGTCACGCAGATGGACACCCTCCCTGACGTTCCGCTCACGAGCTTCACGATGAAGATCAATGGGTTCCTGACCACGCGTGACAACACGTGCGACACCGGACCCCGGAGCTGGCACATCAGAGGCGCGATGGCAGGATTCAACGGAGCGAGTTCCGCATTCCGGATTCCGCTGAAATTCGACTGCGCGAACGCCTACTCACCGACCTACAACCCCTCGCTAAAGGGCAGGGGCAAAAAGGCTCGGCTCTCGACGGACGTGATCGCCCAGGGGGGCAGGCAAATCAAGAAGATGAGGTTGAGACTCCCGAAGGGCCTCGCCTTCAGCAAGACGGCCGACATAGAGAAAAGTCTCGCCAAGCTCGTCATCGTTCGCGGCGACGGCAAGACGCTCAACGCAAAGTGCTTTAAGCGCAGGTGGAAGACGACGATCGAGATCAACTTCTGCAAGAAGAAGGTGGTGACGGCATCGGTTCAATTCAAGCCCGGAATTCTGCGCATGAAGAAGAAGATCACGCGGCCGAGATTCAAGCTGATCGTCACCGACAGCGACAACAAGCACAAGCGCGCGATATACGCGAAATAGGTAGAGCCTAACCCTAAACTCTAAGGTTAGGGTTCGCGATTTTGCCGGTGATTCGGGCCGGCTGGACCTCGTATGTGGCGGCCTGCCCGGCCCAGAACGTCTCCCGCTGAGAGAAGCTCACTCAATAGTCACCGTTTTGTGACCATTCGGTGAGTTTTTTCCAAATAGATCTTGACTTCCGCACAACATGGTGTTAGCATCGCCCTGATGTGTGACCAGTGTCACACGAAACTGCAGTACCGATCCGTGTCCTCTGGGGGGTATCCGGCGAGACGGGATCGGTTTGTATGTCAACGAAAAACGTGGGGAGCAAGCCAGATGGCTGCGCCCCGGGGGGAGTTATTTTGAATACTCGAATTCCATTCACCTCTGCGGCTGCGTATAGCCGCGAAGGAGAGAGCACAACGGGCCGCAAGAGCGCCCTGTCAATTTTGTGCGTTCTCGCCTTCGCGATCGCAGCCATGGTGATCGCACCGGCTGGAGCCAACGCCGCATTCGGCGTCAACGGCTTCACCTACACCAACTCAACGCTTCAGGCCAACGGCCACCCGAACACCACGGTGTCCTTCAACCGTTCAGGTAGCGAGAGTGAAGACCTCAAGGACATCCAGCTCGACCTTCCGAACGGCGTCTTCGCCAACCCCGAGGCCGCAACGACCAAGTGCACGATCGCTCAGTTCAACGCTGACACGTGTCCTTCGGTCTCCAAGGTCGGAACAATGTCCACGACCGTCAAGGCCCTGAGCTTGCTCGACCTGACGATCCCCGGAACCATCAACGTGATCGCGCCGCAGCCCGGCCAGATTGCATCGCTCGGCCTGACACTGCGTCCGGCAAAGCTCTGCATCCTGTTCGTTTTCTGTGCGCAGCCCAACAAGATCTTCCTGAAGACGGGAATCACGATCAACACGTTCGATGACTCGAATCTGCGTACTTACACGCCGGGCTCGCCGAAGTCGTCCGTGATTGGTATTCCGCTCATCTTCGTCACACCGACGATCACGGGTGACATCACGATCAACCAGTTGAGCCTTTCGTTCCAGGCACGTGCCGGCACTTCAAGCACCGCTCCGTACTTCTTCCGTCAGGCAGGCGCTTGTGTCCCGGCTACTGCTTCTCTGAAGGCGATCTCGTACCAGGGCGCAGAAGCAACTGCTTCATCTACCTACACGCCGACCGGCTGCGCAAGTGTCCCGAGCACGCTCACCGCGTTCTCGTTCACCCCGTCGATCCAGACATACGCAGCGCCGAGCCCCGTCTCGTTCGTTCTCAACATTCCTGAGACCGACGCGACGATCCAGCACGCACTGCCGAAGGTCGTGGACAACGACTTCCCGGTCGGTTCGGGAATCAACCTCGAGGCGCTCGCCGGCGTCACTTCTTGCTCGGAAGCAAACCTCCGCGCCAAGACCTGCCCGGCAAGCTCGATCATCGGTAACGCAACCGCACTCTCCAAGTACATCCCTGAGGGCCTGACCGGTCCGGTGTACGCAACTGGAGACGTCGGAAACCAGGTGCCGATCGCAGTGTTCCTCAGCGGACCGCGTGAAAGCGCAGTCATCTTCCGTGGAACACTTGGCGTCCGTGGCGACACTGCTGCTGGAACCGGCCGTGCATACGCACGATTCGACCGCATCCCGCAGCTCCCGTTCAGCAAGTTCACGCTGAACCTGACGAAGCCCGTCTACGTCAATCCGCCCACGTGCGGTGCGAAGACGACCACTGCAACGATCGACCAGTTCTCTGGTCAGACGATCACGCGCACGAACTCGTACAACGAGACTGGCTGCCCGACCGCCCCGAACACGACGATCACTGCCGGCCCGCCGAGCACGACGACCGACGCGACGCCGACATTCACGTTCACCTCTGACATCGCCGGCAGCACCTTCCAGTGCAGCGTCGACGGTGGTGCCTACCAGCTCTGCACCTCGCCGTTCACCGCGGCTTCGCAGACCAATGGTCCGCACAACTTCAAGGTGTACGCCGTGAACAACACTGTTCCGGACGCAACGCCCGCAAGCTACGACTACACAGTCAACGTTTCGAGCGCATTCACCATCACTCCGACAATCACTCCGAGCACGACGCAGGCAGGGGCAAACCCCAACCTCGCGACGACCTTCAACCTGTCCGGAGGACAGCCGAAGACGCTCCAGTTCAAGTTGCCAGCCGGCTTCAATGCCAGCCTCGCAGCGGTCACCAACTGCCCGACATCAACCGCTCTCGCAGGTAACTGCACCAGCGCAAGCCTCGTCGGTACCAGCCAGCTGACCGTGGACACATTCTCGGGTTCACAGACCGGTGTTGGTGAGATCTACCTGACTGACGGCCCGACGGCCGCTGACGCCGGTGGCGTTGCAGTCAAGATCACTATGCCGTTCGGCACGTTCATCGCTCAGGCGGGTGCGTACCTCGTGAACAACGGTGCAAACCAGTACCTGGACATTCGTGACTTCCCGACCGAGATCAATGGAACGGCATTCACGATCACGCAGCTGAAAATGGACTTCAGCGGCGCCAATGGGTTCCTCACGAACCCGAGCCAGTGTGTTGCTGACTCGTTCAACAGCACCGGCACTGCATTCGACGGCAGCATCGCTGCAGTCCAGTCGGTCCCGTTCCAGGCGACCAACTGTGCAGCCCTGGCGTTCAACCCGACGGTCACTCAGACGTTCTCCAGCCCGGTCGCCGGCACGACATCCAACGTCGTCGCTGACATCGACCTGCCTGCTGGCAACTCGTCGATCAAGAACATGACCGTCCTCGAGCCGCCGGTCTTCGGACCGAACTACCCGGCATTCGGCCGCGCTGCCGACATGTGCCCGGGTTCGGCCGCAGGTTCGGGTATCGCGTTCAACCCGGCCAACTGCCCCGCGCAGTCCAAGGTCGGAGCAATGACCCTGAACACGCCGCTCCTGACAACACCGCTCGTCGGCGACGTGTACCTGATCAACAAGACGCCGCTCCCGTGGTTCGGTGTCAAGTTCGACCAGCCCGGTATCTCGGTCCGCCTCACCGGCGTCACCGACCTGCCGCAGGTCGACCCGACCTGCAACCAGGCAACGGACCCGAACGGGTTCTGCCAGTCGCAGATCTCGGTTCGCTTCAACGCCGTTCCTGACGTGCCGATCACGCACGTCAAGTTCGCGCTGAACGGCGGACCGCGTACGCGCCCCGCTCCGCTCGCACCGCTTGAGGGTGAACTCCTTCAGGTATCCGAGCCCGGCGACACGACGTGCCAGGCATCGTCACCGGCCAAGTCGATCATCGACTCATACTCCGGTCTGACGGTCAACCGCACGCAGAACCGGGCAATCACAGGCTGCTAGCACAACTGCGGAACCATCCCCGGCCCGAGATTTTCGGGCGGGGGCTTTCCCGCGTTTGCGGAGCGCCGGTTTTTCAGGCGACAGAGTTTTTCCAGTTGTCCCAGTTTTTTCAGATCGTCCACTAAGCAACACAAAGCGAATCCAACGCATCCAGAACGCCACAATGGCGAGCTCAAAGGGGGAGTACAGAAGTCGATGAATGGATCAGTAACAGTCAACCGTGCAACGCACGACAAGACACGTAGTAAGGGAAGCGCCTTTGCCATTGCGGCATTCGCAACCCTTCTCTGTCTGGCCGTAATTGCGCTGAATGCCGCCTCTGCTCAGGCCGCGTTCAATGTCACGGACTTTCAGATGGACCCGGTTACGCCGGCATCCACGAGCTCACCGCTGCAGGCCGGCGGACACCCGAGCGTCAATTACCGGCTGAACCCGGATGCGACGCTCGCGGACAACTCAAACGGTGATGACATGAAGAAGGTCACTTATGAGTTCCCGGCAGGCGCACTCGCGAACCCGGAAGTTGCAGCACCTAAGTGCAACGCAACCCAGTTCTCGACTGACAAATGCCCGTCAACCAGCTACGTCGGTTCGATGTCGATCAAGCTCCGTATCAAGAGCTTGAACGGCCTCACTATCACTGCACCGGGCTCGGTCTACATCCTCGATCCTCCAACACCCGGTTCGGCCGTAACCGTCGGATTCATTGTCCGTCCTCCCGGCTACCGGCTGATCTTCCTCAAGACGGAAGTGACTGGAGTCGTCTCGGTCCGCACCGGACTTGACGCCGACTACGGACTCACGCTCAACGTCGACAACATTCCGCGCACCCTGACCACGACCTGGGGTTCAAGCCTCGCGGCGACCATCGCGGACATCACGGTCATCTTGAACAACAAGACCAAGACCGATAAGTCTGGTCCTTTCTTCACCTACATGCCCACGCGTTGCACCAACGCCAAGACCAAGGCGACGATCGTTTCATACGCCGGCGTGACTATCAACAAGGAAGACAACTGGACACCTACTGGATGCACAGGCGCTTCAGGAGTTCAGTTCGACCCGACAGCAAATGTGGTACCGAGCACGACCGTGGCGAACGCCCCGGCCCAGTGGACGGCAAACTTCACGATCCCGACCGCTGCTCAGAACATCCAGCAGTCGCACATCAAAGGCATCACTGTGGACCTGCCGCCTGCGACGCAGCTGAACGGCCAGGCCATTTCGGACCTGCCGGCAGTCTGCTCGGAAGCTCAGATCAACGCAGACGCGTGTCTGGCAAACACGAAGATCGGAATCGTTTCCGCGGACGTCCCCTTCCTGCCGCCGAACGCGGCATGCAACACGTTCAACGGAAACACCACCGGCCGCCCGAACATGTGCGGCGACGTCTACGTGCTTTCCAAGGTCAACGGAATTACATTCGGTTACCTAGTCCGTGGACCGAACGGCGTCAAGGCGCAGGTTCGTGGCTGGGTCCGCCCAGTCGACGTCAACACCGACGGTCAGTCCGACTTCATCCGTGCGTACTCCGAGAACATGCCGCAGGCTCCATACAGCCCGGCAATGATCAAGTTCACGAACCCGCTCGTACTCAACCCTGAGACCTGCGGTCCGCAGACGATCACGACCAAGTTCGACGGCTGGAATGGTTCTTCGAAGACCGTCACCAACAGCTACACCACCACTGACTGTGGTCCGACCATTCCGGACACGACGATCACTGGTGGACCTAACGGCCCGACCAACGACAACACCCCGACGTTCACGTTCACGGCCAGCCCGGCCACAGGCGCGACCTTCGAGGCACGTCTGAATGGTGGAGCATGGACCACGGTCACCTCGCCGTACACGCTCTCGACTCTCGCCGACGACAGCAGCTACACGCTGGAAGTCCGCGCTTGCTCGACCAGCGGATGCGACGCATCGGCTGCAACGCGCAGCTTCAGCGTTGACACGGTTGCTCCGGCACTCGCCATCACGGCGCCTGCCGCTGGGGCCTTGCTGAACTCGACCGCCGTGAGCATCACGTTCACCAACGAGTCCGGCGCTGGCGTCACCTGCGCAATTGACGGTGGAGCCGCCTCGGCCTGCTCGTCACCGCGCGTCTACACCGGCCTGGCCCAGGGAGCACACACCGTCACGGTTGTCGCTACCGACGCTGCCGGCAACACCACCACTCAGTCACGCAGCTTCTCCGTTGACTCAGTCGCTCCGACTGTCACGGGTAGCTTCGTTCCGAGTGGGACTGGCGCGACCGGCACGTTCTCCTTCAATGAGACCGTCACCGGCGTCACCTGCAAGCTGAACACAGAGGCCTCGGCCTCGCCGTGCTCGTCGCCGAAGTCCTACTCCGGACTGGCCAATGGCAACTACACGGTCACCGTGAGCGGTACTGACGCAGCTGGCAATGTCGGCACTGGCGTGTTCGCGTTCACGATCTCCGTGGACACGACGCCTCCGGACACAACGATTACGTCGGGCCCGAGCGGTCTGACCGCATTGACGAGCGCGAGCTTCGCGTTCACGTCCAACGAGGCCGGCGGCACATTCCGCTGCAGCCTTGACGGCGCGCCTGAGACGGTTTGTACGTCTCCGGTCAGCTACACAGGTCTCGCACAGGGTGCACACACCGTTTCGGTGCGTGCAGTTGACGCGGCCACCAACCAGGACCCGACACCGGCCACGCGTTCGTGGACCGTTGACACGGTTCCGCCGTCATTGGCGATCACCAGCCCGGCCGAGGGATTCACGTTCCCGACCTCAGCTGTCTCGATCTCATTCACGGCTGAAGCTGGTTCGACCACTACGTGTCAGCTGAACACCGAGGCAACGGCCTCGTCATGCACCTCGCCGAGGACGTACAGCCTCGCGAATGGCGCCTACACGGTGACCGTCCGCGCGACTGACGCTGCTGGCAACGTTGCGACCGCCCCGCGCGGCTTCAACGTCGGAGCTGACGTCACGCCTCCGGACACCACGATCACCAGTGGCCCGAACGGCCCGGTCAACACGACGAGCGCGAGCTTCGCGTTCACTTCGTCTGAAGCCGGATCCACGTTCACCTGCAAGCTCGACGCTGCTGCTGCAGTCGCCTGCACCTCGCCGGTGAGCTACAGCGGTCTGTCGCAGGGCGCACACACCGTGACTGTCACCGCGACTGACGCGGCCGGCAACACAGACCCGTCACCGGCAACACGTAGCTGGACGATCGACACGTCACCGCCGAGTGCCCCGACGCTGAACGGCCCATCGGGCACGGTCTCGTCGACCAGCGCATCGATCACAGTCTCCGGCACAGAAGCTGGAGCGTCTCTGCAGGGAAGCCTGGACGGCGGCTTATTCGCCACCGTCGCATCCCCGATCGCGTTGAGCGGTCTAGGAGAGGGTTCGCACACCTACTGCGTGCGCCAGACCGACACAGCTGGAAACGTGGGAGCGCCCGCCTGCGTCACGTGGACCGTCGACACGGTGGCCCCCGCGGCACCGACGCTCGCCGGCCCGACAGGCACGGTCTCGGTCAACACGGCCACAATCACGATCACCGCAGCAGAAGCTGGCGGAACGCTCCAGGGAAGCCTGGACGGCGCAGCATTCGCCACGGTGACCAGCCCGGTCAACCTGACCGGCCTGAGCAACGGCAGCCACACCTACAGCGCACGTCAAGTTGACGCCGCTGGAAACCTGGGTGCAGTCGCTTCGATCACCTGGACCGTGAACACCTCGGTCCCGGCAACGCCGACGATCAACACTGGCCCAACAGGCTCGGTCAACTCGACGAGCGCGTCCTTCACGTTCAGCACCGCTGAATCGGGAATGACGTTCGAGTGCAGCCTCGATGGCGCCGCGTACACCGCGTGCACCAGCCCGCAGGCATACAGCTCGCTGGCCAACGGTTCACACACGTTCAACGTCCGCGCCAAGAACGGCGTCGGCACGACCGGTGGATCGGCAACCCGTACATGGACAGTCGACACGGTGGCTCCGAACGCACCGACCGTCTCGCGCACCGCGCCGACGGCCAACCCGACCAACTCAACAAGCCAGACCATCGGAATCACTCCGGCCGAGGCCGGCGGAACCCTCCAGGGAAGCCTGGACGGAGCCGCTTACGCCACGGTGAGCAGCCCGGTCAACCTGACCGGGCTGACCAGCGGCAGCCACACGTACAACGTCCGCCAGCTTGACGCTGCGGGCAACATCGGCGCGGTTGGTTCTGTGACCTGGACCGTTGACCTGGTGGCGCCGCTCGCACCGACGGTCTCCGGCCCGACAGGAACCGTCGCGGTCAACACGGCCACGATCACGATCACCCCGGCAGAAGCTGGCGGCACGCTCCAGGGAAGCCTGGACGGCGCAGCATTCGCCACGGTGACCAGCCCGGTCAACCTGACCGGCCTTGGCAACGGCAGCCACACATACAGCGCACGTCAGGTTGACGCCGCTGGAAACCTGGGTGCAGTTGCTTCGATCACCTGGACCGTGAACAGTTCGGTCCCGGCAACGCCGACGATCAACTCTGGTCCGACAGGCTCGGTCTCCTCGACGAGCGCGTCCTTCACGTTCAGCACCGCTGAATCTGGAATGACGTTCGAGTGCAGCCTCGATGGCGCCGCGTACACCGCGTGCACCAGCCCGCAGGCATACAGCTCGCTGGCTCAGGGATCGCACACATTCGCCGTCCGCGCCAAGAATGCCGCGAACACGACTGGTGGATCGGCCACCCGCACGTGGACCGTTGACACGGTTATCCCGGCCGCTCCGACGCTCTCGGGCGTCACGGGCACGGTCGCTACGACCAACGCAACGATCACGATCACCCCAGCCGAGGCTGGCGGAACCCTTCAGGGAAGCCTGGACGGAGCCGCTTACGCCACGGTGACCAGCCCGGTCAACCTGACCGGTCTGAGCCAGGGAAGCCACACGTACTCCGCGCGTCAGGTTGACGCAGCGGGCAACGTTGGCTCGGTCGGCACGATCACGTGGACCGCCGACACGGTGGCCCCGCTGGCACCGACCGTCTCGCGCACCGCGCCGACGGCAACACCGACCAACTCCACGACACAGACCATCTCGATCACTGGCGCTGAAGCTGGCAGCACGTTCCAGGGCAGCCTGGATGGCGCGGCATACGCAACGGTGACCAGCCCGGTCAACCTCACTGGCGTGACCAACGGCACGCACACCTACAGCGCCCGTCAGATTGACTCTGCTGGCAATGTTGGTGCAGTTGCCTCGGTCACATGGACGGTCGACACCGTCGCGCCTCTCGCTCCGTCGGTCACCGGCCCGTCCGGTACCAGCGCATCGCAGAACGCGACGATTACGATCACTCCGGCTGAGGCCGGCGGAACCCTCCAGGGAAGCCTGGACGGAGCCGCTTACGCCACGGTGACCAGCCCGGTCAACCTGACTGGTCTGAGCAACGGCAGCCACACCTACAGCGCCCGCCAGGTTGATGGCGTCGGCAACGTCGGTGCGGTTGGATCGCTGACCTGGACCGTTGACACCTCAGCGTTCACCGCTGCGATTGCAACCGGTCCGAGCGGCACCGTCGCCAGTCAGAGCGCCACGTTCACCTACACGTCAACGCTCGCGGGCAGCACCTTCCAGTGCAGCCTCGACGGCGCGGCGTTTGCTTCCTGCCCGACCGGCGGCCAGAGCTACACCGCTCTTGCCCAGGGTTCACACACCTTCCAGGTGCGTGCGATCAACGGTGCGCAGACAAGCACGGTGGCCAGCCGCACATGGACCGTTGACACTGTCGGCCCGGTGGTTTCGATCACCTCGCCGGCTGCAGCGTCCACGACTGGTCCGAACGCAACGCTCTCGTTCACCGCGACCGACGGCACCTCGCCGGTCACGGCAACCTGCCAGCTCGACGGCAACGCACCTGCTGCATGCAGCAGTGGCGTCAACGTCAGCTACACAGGCCTGAGCAACGGCAGCCACACAATTACGGTCACCGCGACCGACGGCGTCTCCAACAACACGGTCGCAACGCGCACGTGGACTGTGGATGCAGCCGGTCCGGCAGCTCCGACGCTCGCACGCACAGTGCCGAGCGCCAACCCGAGCAACTCGACCAGCCAGACCATCACGATCACCCCGGCAGAAGCTGGCGGCACGATCGAGGGAAGCCTCGACGGCGCGGCATACGCCCCGGCAACCAGCCCGGTCAACCTGACCGGTCTGAGCCAGGGAGGCCACACCTACACCGCCCGCCAGATTGATGGCTTCGGCAACGTCGGTGCGGTTGGAACGGTGACATGGACGGTTGACTCGATCGCTCCGAACGCACCGACGGTCGCACGTACGGCGCCGACGGCGGACCCGAGTAACTCGACCAGCCAGACGATCACGGTCACTCCCGCCGAGGCCGGCGGAACCCTCCAGGGAAGCCTGGACGGAGCCGCTTACGCCACGGTGACCAGCCCGGTCAACCTGACCGGCCTGAGCCAGGGAAGCCACACCTACAACGCCCGTCAGGTTGATGCCGCGGGCAACGTCGGTGCGGTTGGGACTGTGACCTGGACCGTTGACTCGGTGGCCCCGCTGGCACCGACCTGCGGCACCACACCGTCTGGTCCGATCGTCGCCTCGACATCGATCACGATCAACTGCACGCCTGCCGAAGCTGGCGGACAGATGCAGGGATCGCTCGATGGAGCTGCGTTTGCCAACGTGACCTTCCCGGTCTCGCTGAGCAGCCTCAGCCAGGGATCGCACACCTACAGCGCACGTCAGCTTGATGCTGCCGGCAACGTGGGTGCGGTCGCAACGGTGACCTGGACAGTCGACACGGTGGCCCCGCTGGCACCGACCGTCACGCGCACCGCGCCGACGGCTTCGCCGACCAACTCCACAACACAGACCATCGGAATCACTCCGGCCGAGGCCGGCGGAACCCTCCAGGGAAGCCTGGACGGAGCCGCTTACGCCACGGTGACCAGCCCGGTCAACCTGACTGGGTGCGGTTGGTTCTGTGACTTGGACGGTTGACACGGTGGCGCCGCTCGCACCGACGGTCTCCGGCCCGACAGGAACCGTCGCCGTCAATACGGCCACGATCACGATCACCCCGGCCGAGGCCGGCGGAACCCTCCAGGGAAGCCTGGACGGAGCCGCTTACGCCACGGTGACCAGCCCGGTCAACCTGACCGGCCTGAGCAACGGCAGCCACACATACAGCGCACGTCAGGTTGACGCCGCTGGAAACCTGGGTGCAGTCGCTTCGATCACCTGGATCGTGAACACCGCAGTGCCGCTCGCTCCGACCATCAACACGGGTCCGACAGGCACGGTCGCTTCGACCAGCGCGTCGTTCACGTTCAGCACGAGCGAGTCCGGCATGACGTTTGAGTGCCGTATCGACGGTGCGGCTTATGCCGCATGCACCAGCCCGCAGGCATACAGCTCGCTGGCTCAGGGTGCACACACGTTCGACGTCCGCGCTGTAAACGGTGCCAGCACCCCAGGCCCGGCTGCAAGCCGCACCTGGACGGTTGACACGGTGGCTCCGAACGCACCGACGGTCTCCGGCCCGACAGGAACTGTCGCGGTCAACACGGCCACGATCACGATCACCCCGGCCGAGGCCGGCGGAACGCTCCAGGGAAGCCTGGACGGAGCCGCTTACGCCACGGTGACCAGCCCGGTTAACCTGACCGGTCTGAGCCAGGGAAGCCACACCTACAACGCTCGTCAGGTTGATGCCGCGGGCAACGTCGGTGCGGTTGGGACTGTGACCTGGACCGTTGACTCGGTGGCTCCGAACGCACCGACCGTCTCGCGCACCGCGCCGACGGCCAACCCGACCACCTCAGCAAGCCAGACCATCGGAATCACTCCGGCCGAGGCCGGCGGAACCCTCCAGGGAAGCCTGGACGGAGCCGCTTACGCCACGGTGACCAGCCCGGTCAACCTGACCGGCCTGTCAAACGGCAGCCACACCTACAGCGCGCGTCAGATTGACTCCGCTGGAAACATCGGTGCGGTTGGTTCTGTGACATGGACCGTTGACCTCGTCGTACCGAACGCCCCGACGCTCTCCGGAGTCTCGGGAATCGTCGGATCGACGAGCGCATCCATCACGATCACCCCGGCCGAGGCCGGCGGAACGCTCCAGGGAAGCCTGGACGGAGCATCATTCGCCACGGTGACCAGCCCGGTCGGCCTGACCGGACTGAGCCAGGGAAGCCACACGTACTCCGCGCGTCAGGTTGACGCCGCGGGCAACGTTGGCTCCGTCGGAACGATCACATGGACCGTTGACACGGTGGCTCCGCCAGCACCGACGGTCTCGACGCCGCCGAGCGGTTCGTCCACCTCGGCTTCGATCACGTTCAGTGACACCGAAGCTGGAGTTACGTTCCAGTGCAGCCTCAACGGTGCAGCGTTCGCAGCATGCACGAGCCCGGTGAACCTCACCGGCCTCGCAGCCCAGACACACACCTTCGCGGTGCGTGCGCTGGACGGTGCAACACCTGCAAACGTCAGCTCGGCCACCACGGTCACGTGGACGGTCACAAGCGCTGTCGCTCCGAACACGATCCTCGGTGACGCACTGCCGGCACTGCCGACATTGACTCCGACGATCCCGGTCTCTTCGGACCAGGGAAGCGCCACGTTCGAGTGCCAGGTGAATGACCTGCCTGTCGCATGGGCAACGTGTGACCCGAACACCGGTACCTACGGCTCGGGCCTCACGTTCAACAACGACGCAACCAACAAGGTTGAGATCCGCGCGACCCTCAGTGGAACGCCGGATGCAACCCCGGTAACGACCTACATCTGGACGTCAAACGCCGCAGCGCCTAGCGCGACTGCGACCGTGACCCCGTCCACGACGCAGGCCGGTGCCAACCCGAACCTGACCTCCACGGTCACGCTCGCTGGTGGTTGGAACCCGAAGAGCGTCACGATTGACGTTGCACCTGGATTCAACGCCGGCCTCACGGCCGTCTCGACCAAGTGCACGTTCAACGCTGACCCGAACGCCATGGCCTGTGGCACGTCGGCACCGGGCTCATTCCTCGGAACCCTCTCGGGTACCGGTGTGAGCACCAGCGCCGGCTTCCTCACGGATGCCACAGGAAACCTGTACATGACGACGAGCCCGAGCGCAAACAGCCCGGCCGGCGTCTGGCTTGACATGGCTTCACCGTCGCACCCCGAGCTCGGCCGCATCCGTGCGACCGCCGAGGCGCGCATCATCCAGACCAACAACGGCACGTCACAGGGTCTTGTTCAGCAACAGCTGATCATCAACTCTGTGCCGCAGCGCACGAACAACGGAAGCCGATTCCACATCAACTCGGTGACGTTGAACCTCCAGGGTGACCCCCCAGGTGGTACGTACCCGCTGCTGACCAACCCGACGAGCTGCCCGGGAACCCCGGTCAACTTCTCCGGAATTGGCACCACCTACGGCACTGACGGCCTCGACACCTCGTCTGGCCCGGCTGTTCCGCAGGTACTCGTGCCGTACCCGGTCACGGGTTGTGCATCACTGCCGTTCCAGCCGCAGATCAACATGGAGTACTTCGGCTGGGACCCGATCGATGGATCGACTGCTGACTACTCAGCACCGGTCGTCCAGAGCGTCGGATCCGCGCTGTACTCGAACGACTCGCTGAACTTCACGCGACTCGGTGAGTTCGGCGTCGAAGCAGCGATGACTCTGCCGTCAGGCAGCAAGATGATCAAGGACATCACGAGCTACCAGCCCGCTGGTGTGGGAGCCAACCTCCCGGCGTTCGGTTCTGCTGCACAGAAGTGCACCGGTACCGGCGTGACCGCCACCGCAATCTGGCCAGGCACATGCCCCGCAAGCGGCATCGCTGAAGTCGGATACATGACGATCACGACTCCGCTCCTCGATCAG
>JACPNS010000004.1 GCA_016185345.1 Solirubrobacterales bacterium
CGCCTTAGGTCCCGACTTACCCAGGGCAGATTAGCTTGACCCTGGAACCCTTGGTCATTCGGCGGACGGGTTTCTCGCCCGTCATTCGCTACTCATGCCTGCATTCTCACTCGTGTGGCGTCCACGACTGGATCACTCCGCCGCTTCACTCGCCACACGACGCTCTCCTACCGATCCGCACGGCTGGACCACGAAGGCCTACCAAATATGCGAATCCTACGACTTCGGCGGTGTGCTTGAGCCCCGTTACATTGTCGGCGCGGAATCACTTGACCAGTGAGCTATTACGCACTCTTTCAAGGGTGGCTGCTTCTAAGCCAACCTCCTGGTTGTCATCGCAACTCCACATCCTTTACCACTTAGCACACGCTTAGGGGCCTTAGCTGGTGGTCTGGGCTGTTTCCCTCTCGACTACGGAGCTTATCCCCCGCAGTCTCACTGCCACGCTCTCACTTACCGGCATTCGGAGTTTGGCTGACGTCAGTAACCTTGTAGGGCCCATCGGCCATCCAGTAGCTCTACCTCCGGCAAGAAACACGTGACGCTGCACCTAAATGCATTTCGGGGAGAACCAGCTATCACCGAGTTTGCTTGGCCTTTCACCCCTATCCACAGGTCATCCCCCCAGTTTTCAACCTAGGTGGGTTCGGTCCTCCACGGGGTCTTACCCCCGCTTCAACCTGCCCATGGATAGATCACTCGGCTTCGGGTCTGCAGCATGCGACTGAACGCCCTATTAAGACTCGCTTTCGCTCCGGCTTCCCATCACTGGTTAACCTTGCCACACACCACAACTCGCAGGCTCATTCTTCAAAAGGCACGCCATCGCGGCGACACAGAAGCAAGCCTCCATGTCACGACGCTCTGACTGTTTGTAAACCAACGGTTTCAGGTACTATTTCACCTCCCTCTCGGGATGCTTTTCACCTTTCCCTCACGGTACTAGTTCACTATCGGTCGTCTACTGATACTTAGCCTTACGAAGTGGTCTTCGCAGATTCATACCGGCTTGCACGGTTCCGGCATTACTCGGGTGCCTGCTCAGAGGTCAGTTGACTTTCGTGTACGGGGCTATTACCCACTGTGGCTCGCCTTTCCTGAACGATTCCACTAGCCGCTGACTTTGTAACTCTGTGGAGGGTCTTGAGCTCCTCCTAGCAGGTCCCACAACCCCCGACTGGCAACGCCTCAAGGCTATTGCACCAGCCGAGTTTAGGCTGTTCCCGTTTCGCTCGCCGCTACTCAGGGAGTCGCTGTTGCTTTCTTTTCCTCGGGTTACTTAGATGTTTCAGTTCACCCAGTTCCCTCTACCGGTGCTATGTGTTCACACCGGAGTGACACGCCATGACGCGTGCCGGGTTTCCCCATTCGGATATCCACGGGTCAACGCTTGGTCGACAGCTCACCGTGGCTTTTCGCAGTCACCCACGTCCTTCATCGGTCGTAGACGCCTAGGCATCCACCGTTGGCTCTTTGTAGCTTGGGAAAAACAAAGATGCTCGTGCTCGCTATGCAATTCTCAAGAGGCGAGTCCACGAAGCCACCGTGCCGAGCGCCGGGGCTCGGACATGCCAGATGCACATCAAACGAGGGCCGGATCGGCGGTGGTTGATCGTGAAATGCAAGAAAGAGCGAACGAATGTCGCTCCTTCAAAACGGAACAGAGAACGTCTGCCAGTGCTTCAACTGGGTAGTTTCCCCTCGATCATCGAACGAACGTCGACGCTCGAGGAGCCACTGCGGATTATCGCAGGGGCATGGAATGGAAACTCCTTAGAAAGGAGGTGATCCAGCCGCACCTTCCGGTACGGCTACCTTGTTACGACTTCACCCCAATCGCTGATCCCACCTTCGACGGCTCCCTCCCAGAGGGTTGGGCCACCGGCTTCGGGCGTTACCAACTTTCGTGGTGTGACGGGCGGTGTGTACAAGGCCCGGGAACGTATTCACCCCGGCGTTGCTGATCCGGGATTACTAGCGACTCCGGCTTCATGGAGTCGAGTTGCAGACTCCAATCCGAACTGAGACTGGCTTTAAGGGATTCGCTTCACTTCGCAGTGTTGCAGCCCGTTGTACCAGCCATTGTAGCATGTTTGCAGCCCTGGACATAAGGGGCATGATGACTTGACCTCATCCCCACCTTCCTCCGAGTTGACCCCGGCAGTCTCCTGCGAGTCCCCGCCATTACGCGCTGGCAACACAGGACAAGGGTTGCGCTCGTTGCGGGACTTAACCCAACATCTCACGACACGAGCTGACGACAGCCATGCACCACCTATCACAGGCCCCGAAGGACACCATATCTCTATGGCTTTTCCTGCGTAGTTCAATCCAGGTAAGGTTCTTCGCGTTGCCTCGAATTAAGCAACATGCTCCGCCGCTTGTGCGGGCCCCCGTCAATTCCTTTGAGTTTTAGCCTTGCGGCCGTACTCCCCAGGCGGGGCACTTAATGCGTTAGCTACGGCACGGAAAGCGTTGACGGCTCCCCACACCTAGTGCCCAACGTTTACGGCGTGGACTACCAGGGTATCTAATCCTGTTTGCTCCCCACGCTTTCGCGTCTCAGCGTCAGTAACGTCCCAGAGAGCTGCCTTCGCCGTTGGTGTTCCTCCTGATATCTGCGCATTTCACCGCTACACCAGGAATTCCACTCTCCTCTTCCGTACTCAAGTCACACAGTATCCATCGGCTTTCGAAGGTTGAGCCTCCGACTTTCACAACAGACTTATGTAACCGCCTACACGCGCTTTACGCCCAATGATTCCGGACAACGCTTGCTCCCTACGTATTACCGCGGCTGCTGGCACGTAGTTAGCCGGAGCTTCTTCTGAAGGTACCGTCAAGTGAGTCGGCTATTAACCGTCCACCCTTCTTCCCAACTGAAAGAGGTTTACAACCCGAAGGCCGTCTTCCCTCACGCGGCATTGCTGCATCAGGCTGTCGCCCATTGTGCAAGATTCCCCACTGCTGCCTCCCGTAGGAGTCTGGACCGTGTCTCAGTTCCAGTGTGGCTGATCGTCCTCTCAGACCAGCTAAGTATCGTCGGCTTGGTAGGCCTTTACCCCACCAACTACCTAATACTCCGCAGGCTCCTCCAATAGCGACTCACCCGTTCGCGGCTTTGCCCCTAAAAGGTTCGTCGCACCACTTGCATGTGTTAAGCATGCCGCCAGCGTTCGTCCTGAGCCAGGATCAAACTCTCCGTAAAAGATCCAGCCGTAGCTGAATCGCAGGAAAGTTGTCATGTTCCGTTGAGCCCTAGTACACAAACGGGCTCGGAACGTAGACAGGGTGTTAGTTACAGGCCGGACAAGCCGGCGAGACTAACCCTCTCCCCGCGCTCCTGTAAAAAGACGCGATGAGAGGTGTGATTCTTTAGCTCTAATCGAACCGCCCCGGCTGGGGACGGGTCGAATAGACAAATCTGGACCGACAAATAGTTGTGATAACCATTCATCGTTCACGCTGTTGAGTTTTCAAGGACCGGTGCAGTCGCGATGACTGCGGGAAACGGGCAAAAAGAAAGCCTCTTCTAAGCGGAGAGGCCCCGGGATAAAGCGCGTAAGAATTTGAGGCTCCTACGCCTGGGGATTTCTCCGTATGTCAGAAAGAAGCGTCACAAAGACCTGTTTCCGGCTTGACCAAGATAGCACAGGTCAAACTGATTCTGCGCCGCCTTGGCGTCGTTCTGCAATTTAGATCGCGCGCAAGCGCTTGAAACGGCGCTTTCCGACTTTCAAAACCCGTCCATCGAGCGAATCTGCCGGGAGATCAAGAGTTGTCAAAGCCTCACCGTCAAGGCTCACTCCACCCTGTTCGATCAGCCGGCGGGACTCAGACCGCGACATTCCGAAGGCATCTGCGAGCAGGCCTGGAACGTGAATCTCCTCACCGTTCGCCGAAAACGAGAAGTCCTCGATGTCCTCGGGGATGTCGTGGCTCTTGAATAGACGGTCGAAGCGGGCTTCGGCGGCGATGCCATCGTCCTCGGAGTGGAAACGGGCGACAATCGCGCGGGCGAGCGCCCGTTTCTGCTGAACCGGCGGTAGGGCTGAATCTGGCTCTGCGCCGAAGAGCAGGTCGTAGTACTGCGGCATGACCTCGTCGGGGATGCTCATAACCTTGCCGAAGATTTCTTCGGGCGACTCTGTGACTCCTATGTGATTGCCCAGGGACTTGCCCATACGGCGCACGCCGTCCGTACCGGGCAGGATCGGCATCGTCAGAACCGCTTGCTGGGCCATGCCGTGGGCGTTTTGGAAGTCGCGGCCGAGCAAAAGATTGAACTTCTGATCCGTGCCGCCGAGCTCCAGGTCGGCCTTTACGGCGACCGAGTCATAGGCCTGAAGCACTGGGTAGAGCAGCTCCAGGAGCGCGATTGGCGTGCCTTCGTAGTAACGGTTCGAGAAGTCTTCTCGCTCGAGAAGCTGCGCAACCGTGGGAATGCGCAGGAGCTTGAAAAGCTCCATCATCGACATGTCGAGCCACTCGGAATTGCGCCGCACCTCGACACGATCTGCGTCGAGGACTTTGAAGGCCTGCTCCTGGAAGGTGGCGACGTTGGCGTCGATTTCCTTGGCAGTCAGCTCCGGGCGGGTCTTTGAGCGGCCGCTTGGGTCGCCGACTCGTGCGGTGTAATCGCCGAGGATCAGGACGACTGTGTGGCCCGCGTCCTGGAACTCGCGCAGCTTTGTGAGCACCACCGTGTGGCCAAGGTGAATGTCTGGCGCGGTCGGATCGATGCCAAGCTTTATGCGTAGCGGGCGGCCAGCTTCGGCGGCCGCCTTGAGCTTTGATTCCAGCGCGCCCGCGGGGAGCGCGTCTACAGAATTGCGCTCCAGCTGCGCGGCGAGCGTTTTAGAGTCGGCCACGAGGCGATGTTAACGGGCGGCAAAGTCTTCCCTTTGACCGAATCTTCCGAGTGGCACCGTTGTTATTCTCGATGGACTCACCGCTCGGCGGTGCTCGAGCGAGACCGAACCCAGCCGCATCGATTCGCAAATTCCGCGGCTTGTGGTTGTTCGACTTACGGTCTTGCGTGCATTTATGTCACAAGGATCACCCCCGACAGGCGACGGCGCAAGGACACAGCGTCAAAGAGAAGAGGACTTGCGGAAGGCCGCAGGTCCAAAGCCGCGCGTGCGCAAGTGGCGCATCCTGTTGATCACCAGTGGATTGATTGTTCTCGCCGGGATATCCACCGTCTTCGGAATGATGATGGCCGTTGCCAGCGAACTTCCCCAGCTTGAAGATCGCCAGCAATACAAGATCTCGAAGGCGTCGATCATGTACGACGACAACGGCAAGGTGATCACCCGGCTGCGTAACAACCAGAACCGCATCCTTGTCACCAGCACACAGATTTCTCCGACGATGAAGCAAGCGGTGGTTGCGGTAGAGGATCGGCGCTTCTACGAACACGGCGGCGTGGACGCTCGCGGTATTGCCCGTGCTGTGGTTGCCGACGTGATGGGTGGTGGGGCGAAACAGGGCGCTTCGACAATTACTCAGCAGTTCGTCAAGAACGCGCTCGCAGCCCAGGATCAGCGCACCGTGATGCAGAAGCTTCGCGAGTCGGCGCTGGCCTTCCACCTCGAAAACCAGTGGACCAAGGACAAGGTGCTCACCGAGTACCTCAACGCGATCTACTTTGGCAACGGCGCATATGGCATCGAGTCTGCCGCAGAGACGTACTTCGCCAAAGCGCACCCTGGCTGCCAGCCCAAGTGTGCGCAGAAGCTTTTGCCATGGGAGGCCGCTCTACTTGCTGGTGTGATTGCCTCGCCGAGCGGCTACGACCCGCTCGTCTACCCCGCCCGCGCTACCGAACGACGCGACCTCGTTCTGACCAACATGTACAACCAGGGCTACATCACCAAGGAGATCCTCGAGCAGGGGAAGATCACGGCGGTGCCTACCGCTGATGAAATCACGCGCTCGAAGGAAGACTCTGCGGCACCATACTTCTCCACCTTCGTTCGCCAACAGTTGGTGGATCGATACGGCGCGGGTACTGCGTTCGGCGGCGGACTTCGCGTGTACACGACTCTCAACCTTGAAATGCAGCAGGCGGCAAAGCGCTCGATCGAAGCGACCTTGCCAGTCGGGGGTCCGAGCGCGTCGATGGTCGCCATCGAAAACAAGACGGGGAAGATTCGCGCGCTGTACGGCGGCGACAACTACGACGAGCGCCCATTCAACCTTGCGACGCAGGGTCAGCGTCAGCCGGGATCTTCTTTCAAGCCGTTCACTCTGATCGCAGCGTTACGGAAGTACTCGCTCGGATCGACTTGGAAGTCGGCGCCAATCGGTAAGGCTGGCAGCGGAACGAGAATCATAAATTACGACGACAACTACCTCGGATCCACGACTCTGCTGAATGCCACGACGACCTCAGACAACACCGCCTACGTGCGCGTGGGCCTGCAGGTGGGCGTCAACAAGATCGCCCGACAGGCCAAGGCGATGGGAATCAGCACGCAGATCTCGCGCAACACCGCGATGATCCTTGGCGGGTTGAGTGAAGGCGTAACTCCGCTGGAAATGGCTTACTCCTACGCCGCGATCGCCAACCAGGGCAGGAAGCCAATCGGCACCTTGGCTCCCGACGAAAACTCACCGGTCGCGGTCGACAAGGTGCTCCAGAACGGCAAAATCTTCCGCAAGCAGCGCGACCGCACCACGTACAAACGGGTCTTCAGTCAGCGAGTCGGCCGAGACGCCCGGACTGCGTTGCGATCGGTGGTCATCAGCGGTACTGGTAAGAAGGCCAATCCTGGATTCTGGGTGGCGGGCAAAACCGGTACGACCGAGAACTACGGAGACGCCTGGTTTGTCGGATTTTCAGAGAAGCTGAGCGTCGCGATCTGGGTCGGCTATCCCGACAAGACAGTTCCGATGCTGACTCAGTTCGGCGGGGAACCCGTGGCTGGCGGAACTTTCCCGGCGATGATTTTTCAGAACTTCATTCGCCAGGCGCACGCGATACTGAAAAACAAGCGGTCCGGCAAAAGGGGATCCACCGATCCGGTCACTGGCGCCGTTGGTCCGTCGGACACAGGTTCGTACGCAGGTGGCGGCAGCACAACGACCACCGAGCAGAACGGCGAGGGTAAAACCAGTACACCGGAGCCGAACAACACCGACAACGTCACGCCGCGCGAAAACACCCCCAGACAGCCGGCCACACAGCCGCAACCGCCCGCGACCGTGCCCGAACAGAACACCGGCGGGAACGCTGGCGGTGACGGCGGCGCAGCCGCCCCGGGTCAATAGCTCCGCGGCACTAATCCAGAACGGCCGCGGCCAGCTCGAACTGGGCGTCGAGCGACGCGCTTGATGTGCCGCCCTGCGAGACTTTGCTCTCGATCCAGCCGTTCCCGGAGAGAAGCGCGCGGTAGTCGCCGCCGAGCTGATCGCTGAACTTTGCGAGCTCTTCGTCGGTGAGGTCACCGAGCAGTTTGCTCTGTTCGATGGAGTAGCGGACGAGTGATCCGACGATTCCGTGTGCGTCCCGGAACGGAACGCCCTTGCGTACAAGAAGGTCAGCGATATCTACCGCGGCGAGCAACTGATCTGATGATGCCTCGGCCATGCGGTCGCGCTTGAAGGAGATTCCTTCGAGCATTCCGGTTGCCGCATCCAAGCAGAGCTCGAGCGTGTCCACTGCGTCGAAGAGCGCTTCCTTGTCTTCTTGCATGTCTTTGTTGTATGTCAGTGGGAGGCCATGCATGACGCCGTGGAGGGTGGTCAGGCTGGCCAGGACGCGCGGGGCCTTCCCGCGCAGGAGTTCGGCCGCGTCGGGGTTCTTCTTCTGCGGCATCAGGCTTGAACCTGAGGCGAATCCATCGGAAACCTCAGCGAAGGCGAACTCCTCGCTGGACCACAGGACGATCTCGGCGCCGAGACGTGAAAGATGCGTGGCGCATGTCGCCGCGGCCGAGAGGTAGTCGAGCACAAAATCCCGGTTGGCGACGGCGTCCATCGAATTCGGCACCACGGAGCTGAAGCCGAGCTTGGCGGCGACCATTTCGCGATCGGTGCTGAAGTTCGCGCCCGCGAGCGCTCCCGCGCCGAGCGGTAGTGCAGAGGCCGCCTCGACGACCGCAGTGAAGCGACGCCGGTCACGTTCGAGCATCCAGAAGTATGCGAGCAGGTGGTGCCCGAGGTAAACCGATTGCGCGCGCTGAAGGTGGGTGTATGCGGGCATCGCCCAATCGCGGTGGGCCTTCGCCTGGTCGAAGGTGACCTGCATCAACTTGGTCAGGCGATCAACCGTTGCCCGGGCGCGGCGGCGGGTGAAGAGAGTGACGTCTGTGGCCACCTGGTCGTTGCGCGAGCGCGCGGTGTGGAGCTTCGCTCCAGCGTCGCCGACCAGCTCGGTCAGGCGGCGCTCGATTGCCATGTGGATGTCTTCGTCATCGCCGTTGAACGGGAAGACTCCGGCGTCGAGTTCCTTCTTCACGGCGGCGAGGCCAGACTTGATCTCCTCGAGATCAGCTGCGGTGATGATGTGCTGCGCAGCCAGCATCTCGGCGTGGGCGACCGAACCCTCGATGTCTTCGGGGTAGAGCCGCTGGTCGTAACCGAGCGAGCTGTTGATCGCCTTGAACAGGGCGTCCTGCGGGTCTTCGAAGCGGCCCATTTAGCTGATTGCCCTCTGCAGAGTTTCGACTGCGCGCTCAACTTCATCGCGCGTCATTGACGGATAGAAGGGAAGCGCGAGCGAACGCGCGGCGACGTCCTCGGCAATCGGAAAATCGCCAGGTGCGTAGCCGAACTTCTCGCGGTAGAAGGGCTGAAGGTGGATGACCGGCATGTACGGCTTGCTTGAGATGCCTTCGGCATTGAGGCGGCCGATGACTTCGTCACGATCGATCCCAGCAGGGAGCTGCACGACATAGACGAACCAGCTCCGTTTGGCCGACCCCTCGTCGGGTGCCGGCGGCGTCACGCCGTCGAGCTCGGCTATCAACTCGGTGTACCAGGTGGCAACCTGCGCGCGCTGGTCGAGCAGGTCGTCGAGCTTCTCCACCTGAGCAACCCCGATCGCCGCAGCGACGTCGCTCAGGCGGTAGTTGTAGCCAAGGTTTTCGTGGTCAAGCCAACCCATGTCGGGCGCGCGGCCCTGGTTGCGCTCGCTGTCGATCCGGTCCTTGATCGCCTTCTCGCCAATCAGGACCATGCCGCCCTCCCCCGTTGCAATTTGCTTGTTCGGGTAGAAGCCGAGGACCGCGCTGTGCCCGCGCGTTCCGACCGCGCGGCCGTCTGCATCGATGGCACCAACTGCTTCGCAGGCGTCCTCAACGATCCAGAGGTTGTGGTGATCGGCGGAGATCTCCTCGATCGCAGACATGTCTGCGGCGGCGCCGAAGAGGTGCACGGGCAAGAGACCCACAGTGCGAGAGCTGACTGCGGCTCGGGCCTTGGCGGGATCGAGGTTCAGGGTGACGGCATCTATATCTGCAAAGACTGGCTTGGCGTTCTCGTAAATCATCACGTTCGCTGACGCCACAAAGCTGAGGGGCGATGTGACCACTTCATCGCCCGCAACAATGCCTTCGGCGCGGATTGCGAGGTGCAGACCTGCTGTCCCGCTCGACACTGCGGATGCGTACGGCGCGCCGGTCCACGCGGCCAGTTCGCGTTCGAAGCGGGTGAGCATTGGTCCGAGCGAAAGCATGCCGCTTGAGAGAACCTCGGCGACAAGCTCTTGCTCGCGCGCGCCAATTTCCGGGCGCGCCATTGGCAGCACATCGAGAGCTGGCAGCGAATCGTTCAATTTTGCGCTCCTGGCTGCATGCCGTACTCGAGCGCGTCCACCAACGCGAGCCACGAGGCCTCGATGATGTTCTCGGAGACACCGATCGCGCCGAAGGTCGAGTGGCCATCGGATGCGTCCAGAAGCACGCGCGTAACCGCGCCGGTGCCCTTGGTCTCGTTCAGGATGCGGACCTTGAAGTTGACGAGGTCGATGTCTTTGAGGTGCGGGTAGGTCTCGCCGATTGCTTCGCGCAACGCCTTGTCGAGCGCGTTGACCGGTCCGTTGCCCTCTGCTGTGCGTACGAAGCGATCGCCGCCGACCCAGATCTTGATCGTGGCTTCTGTGAGGACCTTGCCGTCGGCGTTCTTCTCAACGATCGTGCGCCAGGACTCGAGTTTGAAGAGCGGCTCGTAGCTTCCGGTCTCCTTGCGAATCAGCAGGTCAAACGATGCGTCGGCTGCCTCGAAGTGATAGCCCTGTGCTTCGAGCTCCTTGACTTTGTCCACGACCTTGGTGGCCTCTTCGGAGGTCACGTCGATCCCAGCCTCATCGGCGCGCGCCTGCACTGTGCCGCGACCAGAGAGCTCGGAGATCAGAATGTTTCGATCGTTGCCGACCTCGACCGGATCGATGTGTTCGAAGGTCGAGGCGTCGGTGAGCATTCCGGCGACGTGCATTCCGCCTTTGTGGGCGAAGGCGTCGTTCCCGACGTAGGGCGCCGAGCCATTGGGGCGCATGTTGCAGATCTCGTCGATCAGATGCGCAGTGTTTGTTAGGTGCTTCAGCCGATCGGGCTCCACGCACTGCAGACCCATCTTCAGCTGCAGGTTTGGGAGGATCGTGATCAGGTTTGCGTTTCCGGTGCGCTCGCCGTAGCCATTGACCGTGCCCTGTACGTGCGTTGCGCCGACCTCAACGCCAGCAAGTGAGTTGGCCACGCCTACGCCGGCATCATCGTGCGTGTGCATGCCCACCCGGACGCGGTCGCCGAGCTTCTCGACAACGGCTACGGTCGCGGTTGCGATCTGGTGGGGCAGCGTCGCTCCGTTTGTGTCGCAGAGCACGACGGTCTCTGCCCCGCCGGCGACTGCGGCTTCGAGACATTGCATCGAATAACCGGGGTCGTCCTTGAAACCGTCGAAAAAGTGCTCGGCGTCGTAGATCACGCGCTTGCCCTCGTCACGCAAGAACGTGACGGAGTCGTTGATCATCGCAAGGTTTTCCTCGTTGGAGACCTTTGTGACCTTCTCAAGGTGTAGCGACCAAGTCTTGCCGACGATCGTGGAGACCGGAGCGAATGATTCGACAAGTACCCGGAGCGCCTCGTCGTTCTCTGCGGAGACGTCTTTGCGGCGGGTCATCCCGAATGCGGCGACGGTGGCGTTCTCGAACGTCTCCCCCGCCAACACCTCGAAGAACTCGACTTCCTTGGGGTTCGAACTGGGGAAGCCGCCCTCGATGAAGTGGAATCCGAGCGAGTCGAGGGCGTGCGCGACCCGCACCTTTTCCTCGACTGAAAGGGACATGCCTGGACCCTGCATGCCATCACGCAGGGTCGTGTCATATAGCTGTACTGCTGGATCGAACTGAGTCATGTGAAATTCCTTATTGGCACTGCTTCAACGGACGAATACGGACTCCTGACGCTGGTCGCGCGCATGCGCAACCGGTTTCGCGATCAGGCGTTGGTAATTCGTCGGCTGAAGTTGAGGAAGTTCACGAAGCTGAAATTCTATACCTGTGCAGCAGGTTTGTCGGCCGTGACGTAGTCGAGCCAGGCTTCGTACTCGGGCGCCTTGCCGTGCAGGGCGTCCTCGAACTTGGACTGGAGTGCGCGCGTGATCGGGCCAGGCTCGCCGATCTTGTGATCGTCGATCTCGGCAACGGGTACCAGTTCGGCGGCGGTGCCGGTCATGAAGACCTCGTCGGCGAGGATCAGCTCGGTGCGGGTCACGTCGCGAACGGTCACGTTGTAACCGAGGTCACCGGCGATCTGGATCGCGGCATCACGGTTGACGCCTTCGAGAATCGCGGAGTTCAGGCCGGGCGTTGCGATCTCGCCGTTCCTGACGACGAAGATGTTCTCGCCGGTGCCTTCGCAGACCATTCCGCGTTCGTCCAAGAGGATCGCCTCCTGATAGCCCGCGTGATGCGCTTCGACCTTCGCAAGGATCGAGTTGAGGTACTGACCGCTGGCCTTTGACTGCGGGATGAAGCTCTTGCTTGACATGCGCAGCCAGGACGAGATCATCGCGCGGATGCCGTGCTTCTTGCCCTCGTCGCCGAGGTAGCTCGCCCATTCCCACGCCGAGATCGAGTACTCGATCTTGGAGTTGAGCGGGAACAGGCCCATCTCGCCGTAGCCACGGAAGGCGAGCGGGCGGATGTAGCAATCGGTCAGGCCGTTGCGCGTGATGACCTCTTTGGTGATCGCGAGCAGTTCCTCGGGCGTGTACTCGAGGTCCATGTAATAAAGCTTCGCCGAGCGGTGCAGACGCTCCATGTGCTCAAGGCCGCGGAAGATCGCGGGGCCCTTGGGCGTGTTGTAGCAACGGACGCCTTCAAAAACGCCTGTTCCGTAGTGCAAGCCATGCGTGAGTACGTGTACGCGTGCCTCATCCCAGGGGACGAATTCACCGTTCTGCCAGATGTACTCAGTTGGCTCCATGCTCGGACTCTCTTTTTGGTTCGGTTTACAGGGAGGCGATGACCGCTGAAGTCACAGAATCAGTATCGGCATCGCCCCCAAGATCAGCAGTACGCAGGCCGTCGGCCAGCACAGCGTCGACTGCCGATTCTACCCGCGCTGCATCGGATTCACGGTCCAGGCCGTGGCGCAGCATCATCGCGACCGAGAGGAACATCGCCATCGGGTTGGCCTTGCCGGTGCCGGCGATGTCAGGGGCAGAGCCGTGGACCGGCTCAAACATGCCCGGGCCATCGCCGCTGATGCTTGCGCTTGGCAGCATTCCGATCGAACCGGTGATCATCGCGGCTTCATCAGAAAGGATGTCGCCGAAGAGGTTTTCGGTGAGGATCACGTCGAAGCCACTGGGCGCAGAGACGAGCTGCATTGCGGCGTTGTCTACAAGAAGGTGCTCAAGCGGGACATCCGGGAATTCGTTCTCGTGGACCTTGACGACGGTTTCGCGCCAGAGGCGGCTGGTCTCAAGGACGTTGGCCTTGTCGACGCTGGTCACCTTGGTGCGCGCCGACTTGAAGCCGACGCGGGCGATGCGCTCGATTTCTTCGATCGAGTACGAGCAGATGTCGGTAGCTATACCGTCTACGCGGGACTTGTCGCCGAAGTAGATGCCGCCGGTGAGTTCGCGGATGACGAGCAGGTCCGTGCCAGCAATTCGCTCTTCTTTGAGCGGACTTGCGGCGTAGAGAGCCGGGATCGGCTTGACCGGGCGCAGGTTGGCGTAAAGGTTCAGGCCCTTGCGGATTCCGAGCAGGCCCTGTTCAGGGCGGGGGTCATCCGGGTTGGTCGAATCCCACTTGGGACCGCCGATCGCGCTGAGCAGCACTGCGTCGCTGGCCTTCGCAGCTTCGAGCGTTGAATCCGGCAGCGGATTGCCGTGACTGTCGATTGCCACGCCGCCCATGTCGTGGTCTTCCCACTCGATTCCGCCGATCGTGGTGAGCAGCTCTTTGGCTGCGTCCATGATTTCGGGACCGATTCCGTCGCCGGGAAGCGTGACTATGTTTGAAGCGCTGCTCATCTGCGGCACCAAGGCTAACGCAATGGATTCCGAGAACAAAGACGCGGTGGCGCTGCTGCTGGCAGCTTTCACAAAGGCCCTGTCGATCCGTGATCACGAGGCGCTCGACGTGCAGCTCGCGCCGTGGATCTCTGTTTCTGAAGCCCTCGATCTCGCGAAGGATCAGGAGTTTGACGTCTTCATCGGGGATCAGATCTTCCCTGATGTTGCCGACCAGCTTCCGCCTCGCGTGGATGCGGACAACTTCATCGCTTGGGCCGTTCTGGGCAATTTGGATGCCGCTGTTGTGAAGATCGCCGGCGGTCTTTACGTTGGGTATCTTGGCTAAATATCGCTCAACCATGCGAGTTTGCGAGAAAATTTGAAATTCTTTCTGATCGGAGCGTAAGAAACCTCGATTTCGCCAGTTGAACCGTTGTAACCGCAAACAAGCGGATCAACAATTCACACAGGAGAAATCAAAATGCGCCTCATCAAGAACACAATCAAGAACAGCGGTCTTCTCGCAATCGTCGTCGTCGCAATGATGGTCGTCGGTGGCGGAAGCGCAATCGCCGGAAGCATGATCACCGGCAAGCAGGTCAAGAACAGCTCGCTCACCGGGCAGGACATCAAGAACAAGTCACTGAGCGTCAGCGACCTCTCCACCAAGAGCCGCAACGCGCTGAAGGGCAACGTCGGACCGACTGGTCCGCAGGGAGTCCAGGGTCAGACGGGCTCGCAGGGTCCGATGGTTGAGCGTTTCAGCTCGACCGAGAACGAGTCGACTTCAACGAGCCCCGCTCCGGTGTTCGAGAACGTCGAGATCGCCGTCCCGCAGGGTTCGACCAAGCTGCTCATTAACTTCAACGCTGAATGCGCAGTCGCTGACCCGGGCGCCTACCGCACTCAGTACGTGAACGTGGTCGTTGACGGCGACGTCATCCAGAACTCCGCCGCAGCCTGCTCGAACACGCCGGACTTCGACGAGTTCCGCTACGCAAGCATCTCGGTGCAGCGTTGGGTCAACGTCGCTCCGGGCACGCACAGCGTGACAGTCAACCACTGGGTCAGCAACGCCTCGGCGACCGGCTCACTTGACGACCAGACGTTGACGGTCCTCGCCGCAAACTAGTACCCCCCAACACAGAGCTTCCCGCAGATCGGGGGGCGCACAACAATCGCCTCGGTGCCTCGGCCCCGGGGCGACTTGTTGTTAAGGGACCGGGGTTTCGTTGCAGTTGTTGCTGCAGAAATCGATCGGTCCGACCGGGGGCTTCTTCGGTGGCGGAGGCGGGGGCATTGAACTTGGGGGTTCTGCCGGCGGAGTTGTCGTCTGCGGAGCTGGGTCCTCGGCGGGCGGGGTCTCTGTCTGGTCCCCGGAGGTCGTCTTCTGCCCGCCAGAGCCCTTCTTCTCGGGCCCGTTGGAGGGGTTGCCGCCGGACTTCACCGGCTTGTCGCCGCCAGCCTGGGAGTTCTGCGTGGTGGTGGGCTGATCGGCGGCAGATGCTTTGCTGGAAACTGGTTTGTCACTCGAGCCCTTGCGGGGCTCTCCCCCGTTCTTGGCGGCGGTCGTCTGAGCAGTCGGTGCTTCGACGGTTGCCGCGCTGGCGTCGGGCGCCACTTCGTCCGACTCGAGCGAGCCGGCAAGCAGAACGATGAGGATCAGGACTGCAAGTGCTCCAGCCGCGCGGCGTTGGTCTCGGCGACGGTCACCCGCCTCGTCAAAAGAGGGTTGGCTGTTCGCAGATGCCTGATCAGGTTTGGCGCCGAGGATGGCGCCGACAGCGGTTCCGACACCGGCGGTCGTGCCGGAGGCGCCGGAGCTTGATCCCCCATCACCGCCAGAGGATCCGGCTTTGGGATCGGATCCGATCGATTCGATCGCGCCTTGAAGCGTCCCACTGCGGAGGCTTGCAGCAACTACGACCGGCGCGATCCCGCGGTAGAGCGCAGCCGATTCCTGGATTGCCTCGGCGTTGATCCGGCTCGACTCGTTCTCCTTGAGATGCGCCTGCAGCCAGTCGAGGTCGTCGGTGTTGATCTTGCCGTCCTGACGTTGGACCGTCAGTTCGATCGCACGTTGCGCGGCGTCGTCGAGTGGCGTGATGACCACTGCTCCGGTGCGGAGTTGCTTGTAGAAGTTCAGGCGCGCGCGGGAGATCAGCTGGGCAACGGCGTTCGGCTTCATGCCCATCGTCTCGGCGATCTCGTCGTAGGAGAGCTCTGAGACTTCGCGCAGGGCGAGCACCGTGCGCTGGCTTTCTGGCAGCCGGTCGCTGGCTTCGCGCGCGGCGCGTTGCTGATCGCCGGTCAGGAGCTGGCGCTCTGGATCGGTGTCGATCGCGGCCGTCGCGAACGGATCCTCAGGGACCTCGTCGGTCGGTTCGGCGCGGCCGCGTTGTTTGACGATGTCCATGCAGGCGTTGCGCGCCGTCGTGAACAGGTAAGCGGCGAAGTTGAGGTTGGCCGTGTCGAGTCCCGGTAGGCGCTGGATCACGCTGCAAAATGCGTCTTGAGTCGCGTCGGCCGCGTCTTCCGGGTTGCGGCAGATGCGATGGCAGTAGCCGTAGAGCTGGCGCTCGTACGCGTCGTAGAGCTCGGCGACTGCAGAGCTGTCGCCGCCAGCCGCGCGCTCAGCGATCGACCGCTCAACCTGGACTGAGAATGGGCGCTCTTGCTCGGTCATCAGTAGGTCAGGCTACAGAGCGCGCCACCGGTCTGCATGACCGACCGGTAGCGCGCGCCCGCCTAATCAGAGGCCTGTGGTGACGGGGCCGGACCGCTCGCGATTGGCCTCGTAGTCGCTGATCGCCTGCTCTTCCTGCAGGGTGATCGAGATGTCGTCGAGTCCGTGGATCAGGTTGTGGCGGATGCCCTCGTCGATCGAGAACGGGTACTCCTTGCCGCCGGCCTTCACGACCTTGTGTTCGAGGTCGATCACTGCGTCGCCGGCTGCGCCGATGTCCTTGCAGTCGTCTTCGGGCAAGGTGACGAGCACCATGCCGTTCTTCGAGCAGTTGTTGTAGAAGATGTCGGCGAAGCTCGGGGCGATGATTGCGTCGAAGCCGTAGTCGTTCAGCGCCCACGGCGCGTGCTCACGCGAAGAGCCGCAGCCGAAGTTCCGGCCGGTCACGAGGATCGGGTTGACGGGCAGCTCGAAGTCGGGCTCCTTGCGCCAGTCGTAGAACAGGAACTCGCCAAAGCCCGTGCGCTCGACGCGCTTGAGGAACTGCTTGGGGATGATCTGGTCGGTGTCGACGTCGCTGCGGTCAAGCACCGTGACGTTGCCTTCAACGGTTGTAACGGGTTCCATTAGTTGCTCCATTCACGGATGTCGACGAAGTGTCCGGCGACTGCGGCTGCGGCTGCCATCTGAGGGCTGACCAGGTGGGTGCGACCACCACGGCCCTGGCGGCCCTCGAAGTTGCGGTTGCTGGTGGATGCGCAGCGCTCGCCCGGGTCAAGCGTGTCCGGGTTCATGCCAAGGCACATCGAGCAGCCGGCGCTGCGCCAGTCAAATCCGGCATCGATGAAGATCTGATCGAGGCCCTCTTCTTCTGCCTGGATCTTCACCTGGGCACTGCCCGGGACGACCATTGCGCTGACGGTGTCTGCGACCTTGCGGCCCTTGACGACTTCTGCAGCTGAGCGCAGGTCGCCGATGCGGCTGTTGGTGCAGGAGCCGATGAACACGCGGTCGAGCTTGATCTCCCGGATCGGCGTGCCGGCCTCGAGTCCCATGTACTCAAGCGCGCGCTCTGCGCCGTCGCGGTCGGTGTCGTTCTCGAATGCGTCCGGGTGGGGCACCTCGTCGGTCACCTGGGTGACCATGCTCGGCGTCGTTCCCCAACTGACCTGCGGGGAGATCGTCGAAGCGTCGATCGTGATCTCTTTGTCGAACACGGCCTCGTCATCGGTGCGCAGGTTCTTCCAGGCGGCGACTGTGTCTCCCCACTCGTCTGCCGATGGGGCGGCCTTGCGACCCTTGACCCACTCGAAGGTGGTCTCGTCGGGAGCGATAAGGCCGGCGCGCCCGCCGCCTTCGATCGTCATGTTGCACATCGTCATGCGGCCTTCCATGTTCATCTTCTCCACGGGCTCGCCCGCGTACTCGACGACATATCCGACGGCGCCATCGACGCCCATCTGGCCGATCGTGGCGAGGATCAGGTCCTTCGGGGTGACGCCGAAGCCAAGCTCGCCGGTGTAGTTGATGCGCATCGACTTCGGCTTGCGCTGCGGAAGCGTCTGCGTGGCGAGCACGTGCTCAACCTCGCTCGTGCCGATCCCGAAGGCCAGCGCGCCGAACGCGCCGTGGGTCGCGGTGTGGCTGTCGCCGCAGACGATCGTCATGCCCGGCTGGGTGATTCCCATCTCCGGTCCGATCACGTGAACGATGCCCTGGTGCTCAGAGCCGATCGAGTGAACCGGCACGCCGAACTCAGCGCAGTTGTTCTCGAGCACTTCGATCTGCTTGCGGCTGAGCGCGTCCTTGATCTGGGCGAGAGTCGTTGCGCCGTCAGTCGGGATGTTGTGGTCTGCCGTGGCCATCGTGCGATCAGGGCGGCGGACCTTGCGGTCGGCAAGGCGCAGTCCGTCAAACGCTTGCGGCGACGTGACTTCGTGGACCAGGTGGAGGTCGATGTAGATCAGGCCCTCACTCACTTCGTGGGCGTCCCAGATCTTTTCGAACATCGATTGCGGCATGGTTCTTTTCCTTTGGTGTTTCGGTGGGGTCGTGTTTGCGAGTCAGCTGCGGCGAAGGCCCGCCGCGGTGACCGCGAGAAAGGTGGTTGCTGACTTGGTCGGGTTTTCGAAGTGGTGCGGGAGGTCGGCGTCGAACGTGACGGAGTCGCCCTCATTGATCGTGCGGCGTTCGCCATCGATCATCAGATCGAGTGCGCCCTTCTCAACCAGGAGCGTCTCGCGCGAGCCGGGCTCGTGGATCGGGCTGTCGCCCTCCCCTCCCGTACTTGCGCCCGGATCGAGCGTGTGGACACTGAGCATCACTCGCTGGCCGGGCAGCGGGGGCGTGACCATTTCGTAGCGGTGGCCCGTTGCTTTGGAGGGACCTTGGCGGCGCTGGTCCTTGGTGACGATCACTACGTGCGCGGCCTCGTCGAGACGTAGCAACTGGCTCAGCGTGAGATCGAGGCCGCGGGCGATGCGTGCGGCGACGCTCAGCGTCGGGCTCGTCTCCCCTCGCTCGACCTGACTCAGCATCGGCGCGGAGACGCCGGAGCGTTCGGCCAGATCGCGCAGCGACAGCTGCATCGCCTCGCGCAGCGCTTTGACGCGCTGGCCCACGACGACGGGATCGACCTCGCCGTGCAGCGGAGCCCCTGATGCGTCAGATTGTTTCTTTGCGACTGCCATTACGATCGTACGTTATCACGTACAGTTGTCCTGCGTACGCTTCGTGGCCATGTGGGAAGAACTAACCAAGCCGCTCTCCGGCGAAGTCGTTTCGTTAGTGCCGATCGAAGCCGAACACGAAGACGCACTCTTCGCCGCGCTCGATCACGAAGTGATCTGGAAGTGGCTGCCCGTTGCGCGGCCGGACCGTGCGGGCTTCGCCGACGTCTTCGGATTTCTCCTCTCTGAGAACGCCGCGGGCCGGATGGGAACCTGGGTCAACTTTGCCAAGGACGACGGATCGGCAATCGGTACTTCGAGCTATCTCGCTCTCCGCCCCGAGCACCGGGGACTAGAGATCGGTTGGACGATGCTCTCCCCTTCCGCCTGGGGGATCGGCGCCAACGTTGAAGCGAAACTTCTAATGCTCGATCACGCTTTTGGAGACCTTGGCGCGCAGCGCGTTGAGTTCAAGACCGACGCAAACAACCAGCGCTCACGCGGCGCTCTTGCTGCCTTGCCGGCCGAGTTCGAAGGCGTCTTCCGCAAGCACATGGACACGAACCACGGCGTGCGCGACTCGGCCTATTACAGCGTGATCGATTCAGAGTGGCCTGATGTGCGGGCCAATCTCGAGACCCGTCTCAAAGAGCGGACTCAATAAGCGAGCGAATGTCGTCTGCGTTCGCGCCACCCGGTGCGAGTCGCAGCTCGGGCCGTTCGCTGGCTGCGGCGATGATCGGTTCAATTCGTTCGGGCGCGACGCCAAGCTCAGTCAGCGTCGTGGGGTTGCCCGCAGCGGCACAAGTACGTGCGATCAGAATGGACGGATCCTGCGTGCCCATCTCCTCGCTGACGAGCTGCCAAGTCAGCTCGTCGCGAACCTTGTAGAACTCGAGCGTGTACGGGAGCATCACGCCGTAGGTCGGGGCGTGCGGCACTTCCGCGATGCGCACGATGGTCTGGCAGATCACGTGATGGAGCGCGTAGCCCGTGGCGCCGACTGCGTAGCCGGCTTCAATCGCGCCGAGTGAAAGATTGAGTCGGCGCTGACGCTCATCAATCGTGTCGTCGAGCAGCGAGCGGAAGAGGAGCTTGACGGCGCGGGCACCAGCCAAGCGCGGGACGGCGCTTCCGGTCTCGACAAAGAGTGATTCGACTGCGTGCGAGAGCGCGTTCATGGCGCTGCCGGTGCGGAGCGACTCGTCCTGTGAGGCCATCAGGTCCGGGATTCCGATCACGATCGCGGGGCGAACAGTCTTCGCCTCGCCAGCGAAGCCCGCGGGAAGCCTGTGCACGCCAGTCATCGGAGCGCCGGAGAGCGTCGTTTGGATCGCAGCGACCTTCTGGTCATAGGTCCCGGCGATCGCCTTGGCCGTGTCGATGACCCGGCCGCCGCCCACCGCGACCATCGCGCGATCACCGACTTGCTCGCGGAGGTCGCGAGCCAACTCGGCGACGCCGCCCGGTCCAACGGTCACGCGAACTTCGGCAGCCGCGATGGCCTCCCTTCCACCGACCTGCGCTGCGAACTGGTCGAGCGAGCGCTCCGTCACTAGAAGCGCGTACTGCTCCATCTTCGCCGCCCGCAGAAAGCCCGGCAGGCTGGCAAGCGCAGAGCCGCCAAATGCGATCAGGCGCTCGCCGTCTTTCCAGACGAAGTCTTCGCGCGATTGGTCGAGGGCGTCTAGGAGAGTCACGGGGCGAAGACTAATTGTGTTCGCCGAACGATTAGTCCGAAAAACGAGAAGGGGCCCGTGCGAGGGCCCCTTCTCATTCATCTAGAGGTAAGCGTGGAAACGCGCACTCATCTTGATGTGCCTTACATTGCTGGTCTCCGATTATACGGGATCCGCTTACGGCGCGACGGGATTGTTCACAGCAGCCTTAGCCGCACTCTCAGCCTCAGAAACAACCCCACGCCGACGTTCAGCATTGGTCAGCGCACGCGCATAAGCACGCCCACTCGCCCACACTGTGTCGGTCGCAACACCTTGACCAGAAGCCTCGCGGCCGTCGATCTCGATGATCACGGATACCTCGCCGATTGAGTCGGGACCAGAAGTCACGGACTGCACGCGGTACTCATTGAGCACCGGCTTCACTCCAACGACATCATTGATCGCGTCAAACAGCGCCTCGATCGTTCCGTTGCCCGAGCCCTTGCCCTCGACGAGCTCGCCGGCGGGGTTGGTCATCTTCACGGTTGCGGTCGGCTGGCCCTCAGAAGCGCTGTGCAGCTCGAACTCCTCGAAGATCCAAGCCTTCGAGTCGTCGCGCATCTCGTCGTTGACGATCGCCTCGAGGTCCATCGCGTTGACTTCCTTCTTGCGGTCCACGATCTCCTTGAAAGCCTTGAAGGCGGCGTTCAGGCGCTCGCCGTCAATCTCGTAGCCGAGATCAGCCAGCGCGTTCTTCAGCGCGTGTCGGCCGGAGTGCTTGCCCAGGACGAGGTTGTTACCGGTGACGCCAACGGTCGACGCCTCCATGATCTCGTACGTCTGCGGGTTCTTCAGGACGCCGTCCTGGTGGATCCCCGCTTCGTGGGCGAACGCGTTGCGGCCGATGATCGCCTTGTTTGGCTGAACGGCGTATCCAGTCATGCGCGAGACCAGGCGGCTTGTGCGCGCGATCTCTTGCGTGTTTGCGCCGGTCCAGAGTCCGCCGATCTTCTCGCTGCGCGTGCGCAGCAGCATGATGAACTCTTCCAGCGAGGTGTTGCCGGCCCGCTCGCCGATTCCGTTGATCGCGCCTTCAACCTGGCGGGCGCCTGTCATCACTCCGGCGAAGGAGTTGGCGACGGCGAGGCCCAGGTCGTCGTGGCAATGCACGGAGACGGTGACGTTGCGCAGGTCGGGCACGCGGTCGTAGAGCGCCGTGAACATGTCTGCGTACTCGTTGGGGATCGCGTAGCCGGTTGTGTCCGGCACGTTGATCGTCGTTGCGCCTTCGTCGATGGCGATCTGGATGACTTCAGCCATGAAGTCGATGTCTGAGCGCGAGCCGTCCTCGGGCGAGTACTCGACGTCATCGGTGTAGGACTTGGCGTGCGCGACGGCGGCCTTGACCTGACCCTTGACGTCCTCGCGCGTCGTCTGCAGCTTGTACTTGATGTGCAGATCGCTTGTGGCGAGGAACGTGTGAATGCGCGGACGCTCGGAATCCTTGATGGCGTTCCACGCGGCGTCGATGTCCTGGAAGGACGATCGGGCCAGCGCGCAGATCACCGGACCTTCGACGTTGCGGGCGATGGTCTGGACGGCCTCGAAGTCACCGGGTGAGGTGATCGGGAATCCGGCCTCGATGACATCCACGCCAAGGCGCGAGAGTTGCTGTGCGATCTCCAGCTTCTCGGCAGCGTTGAGCGAGATGCCTGGAGACTGTTCACCGTCTCGCAGCGTGGTGTCAAAGATCTTGACGCGGTCTTCTGGTTTGCCCGTGGAGGGCGCTACTTCAGTTGCCATTGGAGCAACTCCTTCTTCTCTCTAAAGGTTCTTTACGTATTCGGTGTGGTGTAGGCCAGCCCTTGATCGGCAGGGCGGCGCGCGCAATTAACTCCCCGAAGGGAGAAGGAGAAGAAGGTGAAGGGTTGCGCGTGAAAAGTCCACAGTTCGATTGTAGCCAGCTGAGCCCCAGCAGCGCCCCGGGCCGAGAGGCCCGCCAGTCACCTCACGGCCAGTGCCGCTTCACGTATAGGCAGGCAAGGCGGTTCCACTCGCCGTCGCCCTCAAACCGACTGAGAAACGAATTCCTCCTCTGCCTTTCCAGATCGTGAATGGCGACGATGATCTCGATTTGCTGAGCACTCCCGTCGCACTGCGGATAGAGGTTCAAAAGACGTTCGAGGTCCGCTGGCGTACCGAAGTCACCGAGAGCTAGCCGCGCAATCCTGCGCATAAACGGATACCGAGCACGACCTTCAAACGCCCAGGTGCGGCATAGATCGAGGATCGCCTCGGGCGGCGACATGCCCGCCTTGTGAAAGCGGCGGACAATCTCAAACGCCTGGTATGGATAGATACTTGCTTCCACTCCGGCCGCAAACTCTGCAAGACGATCTGCGACGTCCTCTAACGCTCCGATTCGCTCTATGTACGTCAAAACTTCGGAGGTTTCCTCGGGCCGGGAGACGAGCAAAGGTAGGCAGTATTCAAGGGCCGTTCGGTTTTGAAGCGCGGCGAGTCGATTGAGGAGGAAATGAAAGATCGACTTGTCCCACGGCTCACCGTTCACAATGAGTTCCGTGAATGCCGCTTCAAGGACTTCGGGAGAATCTTTCGGATCAGTAGCAAGCAACTCATCGATTTCGGTCATCGGGTAGTAGGGGCCTTCGTCTGCCGCCGCATCGATCAGTATCTCAACCAAATCGTCGCGCACCCGGTCGATCGCGGGCGCTGTGCCGTCGATGATCGCGCGCGCATCCTCGCGTGTGAGGATGCGTGACTTTGCGGATTGGAGGTGAAGCCCTCGATGGCGGAGAATCGTTGAAAGCTCGACCATCGCCCGTTTGGCTTCCTCTTCCGATCTACAGAAGACTCGAAAGTCATCGACGTACCGAAGGTGCGTGTATCCGGCGGCCTGCAGCTGTGAGTCAATTTTGGTCAGGTAAAGCTTGACCATCGCATCTGTCGCGGCATGCCCCTGCGGAACACCTCGCAGGTTGTTTGCCCATCGATTTAGCGATTTCGAAATCAGGTCCAAGATTTCAGCGTCACATCCTTGAGCGCGCAAATCCGACATCAACATCCCGATGTCGATGTTTTCGTAACACGCGGTGATGTCCGCCACGACGCAATGCGTGTAATTGCCGACAGGATTCAAGTAGTCGAGGCTACGTGTGCGGAAATCGCTCCAGCCGGAGAAAGCAGGGTCAAGAATTTCCGCCTCATCCGCCGAAAGCTTGAGCGAGCAATCGATCTCTTCGTTTCCGTCAGTTCCGGTCCGGATCTCATCGAGGATCGAAGCAACACAGGCGGAATAGACGATTTGATCTTCGATCTCGAGATGCACGCCAGGGCGGATATGGCCCGCGCCCTTCGGCTTTTCGACGATGGTGGACGATTGAGGTTGATAACCGCCGTCATCGACTCGGACTCCGAGAGCAGCAATCCACACCTCTTCATCGCACGCAATGAGCCCCGGCTCGATCCGGTAGTGCACGAAATTGCGACCAGGAATGTCGCGCTTAGCAAGCTTCAGACCAAGCTCAAGGTCGATCTTTTCGGAAATTGGCACGCATTCTCGCTTCGGGTCTCGCGATTTATGAATCACCCGCTAACAGGCTGACGATTGGATTACCGTAACGCGCATGGATGACTACGTTGAACTTCTCAGCTCCTTCGTGGCGGCTTACGACGAAGTGGCCCCACAATCTGGCCGTCGAGAGCCGATCCTTTTGATCACATCGCTTCAGGTAAATCGTCTGATGCACCATGCCCTCAGGGGCGCCGATCGTCCTGAGGCTCCGGACGAAGCCACGTTGGAGTTGATGAACGCACAGGGCTGGATCGATATCGAGTACACGGGTTCCGGCCTGTCGTTCGTGCCAACCCCCAGCGGAAGATCATTTCTGGAGGCACACCAACGCATCGGCGCCGACCTAATCGTGAACGACATCAGCGGCATCATTGCGGCGGTCCGATCGCAATCTTCGACTGCATCGCCGTTCACATGGGGGCCGATCCGAGAAATCCTGATTTCACTCAAGTCCTATTGGGAGTCTGCTGGATTTCCGGCCACTGGGCTGGCTCTGCCGCCAGTCTACGAAGCCGTCGCCAAGGAGAGCTCCGAAACGGACGCCCGACTACTTTCCGGCGCCATCCGGCGACTATATGACGCGGATTATCTAGACACGGTGTACACCGAGCTCCAATCCTTGGACGGGCCTGCGGAGGTTCGTTTCACTGAAAAGACGTTCCAAGCGGTAGACGGATGGCCCGGAGCGTCGAACACCGATCTGGCGGAGGCCCTGCTTGATGCGGTATCTGCCGCAGCTACGCATGAAACGGATTCAGAGAAGAAGGGCAAACTCGACGCGTTCACGTCGGCAGCCCGAGACATCGGAGTTGAAACTCTCAGCGAGGTGCTCGCAAAAGTCGCCTTAGGTGGAGTCTGATTTTTAGGCGTCAGCCTCGCCCGGGAGGGATGTCCTTCACCCAACGCCAGTAAAAGTCAAACCCAAGCACTCCAATGAGTCCGCCGATCACAGCGGCCGGTGCCTCGTTAGCGGTCGTCAACCACCCCAGCACCAATCCACCAACAACCCCAACTCCCCCAGCAGCCGTCGAAAGCGTGATCGGAGCGCCCTTGCGGTTGGTCCAATGCTCGCGATCGGGCTCTTGGTAGTCCTTGTGGTCCTTCGAGATCAGCGCGGCCATGACTAGAAACTAACTACGTGCCCGTCTTCAAAGCCGTCAAGCGCGCGGATCTCGTCGAGCAACTCGACCGGGATCTCCTGCTGGGAGGTGATCGCGAGGACCGCGCTCCCCTCCTTGCCGGCGCCGATCACGGCGTTGTCGATGTTCACACCCTGCTTGCCGAACATCGTTCCGACGATGCCGAGCATGCCCGGGCGGTCTACGTAGCGGAAGAAGGCAATGTGGTCTGCGAAGTCGAGGTTGAAGTCCTGGCCGTAAACGAGCACGAGGCGAGGCTTGTTCTTTGCGCCCAGGCCGGTGCCGCCGACGACGATCTCGTCGCCGTTGGCCTTGATCGTGACCTTGATCAGCTCGGTGAAGTCTTCGGCTGCGCTGGTGGAGCTCTCGGTCACCTTGATGCCGCGTTCCTGAGCGAGCGCCGGCGCGTTCACGAGGTTCACGTCCTCCTCGGTGTGGCCCTGGAGAATTCCCTGGAGGACCGCGACAGTGAGCAGGCGCGTGTCGAAGTTGGAAAGGCGGCCTTGGTACTCGATCTCGATCGAGCCAACGGCGGGCGTTTCAGCCAGCGAGACCGCGAGTTTGCCCAGGCGACCCGCAAGCGGAATGAACGGCTCCAGAACCTTCATGTCCTCGGTGCCGACCTTCGGGATGTTGACGGCGTTTGAAACCATTTCGCCGCTCAGCGCAGCATCGATCTGCTCGGCGGTCTGCACGCCTGCGCGGTCCTGGGCTTCCGTCGTGGAAGCGCCGAGGTGCGGCGTCACAACGACGTTGTCCAGCGCGAACAGCGGTGACTCGGTCATTGGCTCAGACGCGAACACGTCCAGTCCCGCGCCACCGAGCTTGCCATTGGTCAATGCCTCGAGCAGCGCGTCGTAGTCAACCAACCCGCCGCGAGCAACATTCAGGAACCTCGCGCCGTCCTTCATCATCCCGAAGCGCTCGGAGTTCATGAACCCCTTAGTCTCCGGCGTGTTGGGCAGGTGGATCGTGAGGAAGTCTGCGGCCTTCAGCACAGCGTCCGTGTCCTCAGCCTTCTCGACGCCGAGCTCGGCGTAGCGCTCGGCAGAAACGAACGGGTCGTAGGCGATCACGTTCATCTGGAAACCCTTCGCGCGCGCCGCGACCAGCTGACCGATCCGGCCAAATCCCAAGATGCCAAGCGTCTTCTCATAGACCTCGACTCCGCCGTAGCGCGAGCGGGCCCAGTCGCCGCCCTTCAGCGCGCCATCAGCCTGCGGCACGTTGCGCGCGACAGACATCAGCAGCGCCATCGTGTGCTCTGCGGCGGTGACGATGTTGCTCTCGGGCGCGTTGGCGACGATGATTCCGCGCTTGGTGGCTGCGGGCACGTCGATGTTGTCCACGCCGACTCCGGCGCGGCCGATCACCTTGAGGTTGGTCGCCTTCTCAATCAGAGCCGCATCAACCTGGGTCGCGGAGCGCACCAGAAGGGCGTCAAATTCGCCGATCTTCGCGCCTAATTCCGCGCTGTCCCAGTCCATTCCGAGAGTGACGTCGTACTTGTCCTGCAGCAGGGCTACGCCTGCGTCGGCGATCTTTTCTTTAACTAAGACTTTGGGTGTCATCGGGGTGGGAGATTAGCGACGAGCCGAGATCCCCGCACCTGGGCGAAACGCTGGTTCAGTCAAGTCTTGGATCATCGACGAACAGGTCACTGTCGAAGCTGGAGTTCGGATCCGCGGCGACCATCACCAGAATCACGACCACCCAAAAGGCGATTGCGAGTACCGACAGGATGATCCCACCGATGCCCATCCAGAACCCGGCGATCGCCTCATCGCGCTGGCCGACCTCTGGGTCCCGGTCCGTGGCGCTTTTTGCCTTGTGCCCGAGGACCGTGCCGACGATCGAAGTGATCAGAGTCAGGGGTGCGAAAAATCCGATGGTGAAGATCAATGCGGCCAGAGAGCCGCCGGAGATGATCAAGCTGGCGGTCGCGTTCCCGTTTGGCTTCTTCAGCGGCACCGCGGGCACTGGGTAGTAGGGCACGTAACCGGGCGGCGGCTGAGCGCCCGCCGGGACAAACACTGGTGCTGGCGGCGCTTGTTCTTGGTCGTTCATGGCGGCTGGATCAGCCGTTCTTGAACTCCGTGTTGATCCAGTCCATGCCGTCGCGCAGCTCGCTACCGATCTTCTCGATCGGGTGATTTGCGTGCTCTTCGCGCAGGCGGGTGAAGTTCTCTTTGCCCGACTGGTTCTCGGCGATGAACTCGCGCGCGAAGTCGCCTGACTGGATCTCGGAGAGGATCTCCTTCATTGCGGCGCGCGACTCGGGACCGATCACGCGTGTTCCGCGGGTGAGGTCGCCGTACTCGGCCGTGTTGGAGATCGAGTACTCCATGCCGCCGATGCCCTTCTCGTAGAGGAGGTCAGCGATCAGCTTGAGCTCGTGGAGGCATTCGAAGTAGGCGAGCTGCGGGCTGTAGCCCGCCTCGGTCAGCGTTTCGAAGCCTGCGATGACCAGCTCGGTGGCGCCGCCGCAGAGGACTGCCTGCTCGCCGAAGAGATCGGTCTCGGTCTCGTCCTTGAAGGTCGTCTCGATGACGCCTCCGCGGGTGCAGCCGATGCCCTTGGCGTATGCCAGGACAATGTCCTTGGCGTCGCCGGTTGCGTCCTGCTCGATCGCGACGAGTCCAGGGACTCCTCCGCCTTCTTCAAACTGCGAGCGAACCAGGTGACCCGGGCCCTTGGGGGCGACGAGTCCGACATTGATTGTGGTGTCGGGTGCGACCTGTTCGTAGAGGATCGCGAAGCCGTGGGCAAAGAGCAGCGTGTTGCCCGGCGCGATACCGTCCTTGATCTCTGATTCCCATATCTCGCCCTGCTTCTCGTCCGGCAGAAGGATCATCACGACGTCGCCGAGGCTTGCTGCCTCTGCGATGTCTACGACCTTGAGGCCCTCGGCCTCGGCCTTGGCGACGGAGGAAGAGTCGGAGCGAAGGCCTACAACGACGTCTACGCCGGAGTCCTTAAGGTTCAGGGCGTGCGCGTGGCCCTGTGAACCAAATCCGAGGATTGCGACGGTCTTGCCGTCAAGCTTTGTGAGGTCTGCATCGTTGTCGTAAATCATGCGGGCGAGGGTATCGGAACCGCCACGGCCAAGCCTCTAGTATCCGCCGCGTCCCACCAGCCCCCCAAGGAGCAGTTTTGCCAGTCGAATGGACCAACGCCGGCGAGCAGTACGGCGACATCAAGTACGAGCTTCACCACATCGAGAACGGGAGCGGGATCGCGAAGATCACGATCAACCGTCCTGAGGTTCGCAATGCCTTTCGTCCGCAGACGCTCTTTGAGCTCTCCGACGCATTCAATCGCGCGCAGAACGACACGTCGGTCGGCGTGATCGTCCTGACCGGCGAAGGCCCCGACGCCTTCTGCAGCGGCGGCGACCAGCGCATCCGCGGCAATGACGGCTACATCGGCGACGACGAAGTCGCAAAGCAAGGCGTTGGCCGACTCAACGTTCTTGACCTACAGATCCAGATTCGCCGCTGCCCCAAGCCTGTCGTCGCGCAGATCGCCGGCTACGCGATCGGCGGCGGCCACGTGCTGCACATCGTCTGCGATCTCTCGATTGCAGCCGACAATGCGCGCTTCGGTCAGACCGGCCCGAAGGTCGGATCCTTTGACGGAGGCTTCGGTGCGGGTTACCTGGGCGCGATTGTTGGGCAGAAGAAAGCCAAGGAGATTTGGTTTCTATGCCGCCAGTACAACGCGCAAGAGGCGCTCGACATGGGCTTGGTCAACACCGTCGTCCCCTTGGATCAGCTCGAGGACGAAACGGTGAAATGGTGCACGGAGATGCTCCAGCTATCACCGTTGGCACTACGCATGCTCAAAGCCTCATTCAACGCAGCGACGGATGGCATGGCTGGCGTGCAGCAGCTGGCGGGCGACGCGACCTTGCTTTTCTACATGAGCGAGGAAGGCCAGGAAGGCCGCAATGCCTACGTCGAGAAGCGGGAACCCGACTTCAGCAAGTACCCGAAGCGACCGTAAGGTGGGAACTCTCTCAGTATGGGTCAAGGCGTCGCGTCCCAAGACACTTCCGGCTGCGCTTGCTCCGGTCGCTGTCGGCACTTCTCTGGCTGCTGGCCCTGCTGGTGTTTTCGAGCCGCTGGTTCTGATCGCCACGATCGTTGGCGCACTGTTCATCCAGATCGGCACGAACCTTTCTAACGACTACGAAGACGCGCGTCGCGGCGCGGACACCGAGGATCGAGTTGGACCGGTTCGCGTGACGGCTGGCGGCCTTGTGCCGCCGAAGTACGTGCTGTACGCAACTTGGATCGCTTTCGCGATCGCTGCGGTCGCGGGCGTCTACCTGGTGATCGAGGCTGGATGGGAGCTGATCCTGATCGGCGCGGCTTCGATCATTGCCGGTGTGCTTTATACCGGAGGGCCGCGGCCGTACGGCTACATCGGGCTTGGCGAGGTCTTCGTGTTTCTCTTTTTCGGCGTGGTTGCCGTCACGGGTTCCTACTTCGTGCAGACAACAGTGTTCGCGTGGGAGGCCGTCGCCGTTTCGATTCCGGTTGGACTGCTCGCCTGCTCGCTGCTGATGGTCAACAACATCCGCGACATCGACACCGATCGCCGAGCTGGCAAGAAGACTTTGGCTGTGCGACTAGGGCGCGAGAAGATGCGCACGATCTTCAGCGCGACGATCCTGATCGCGTTCCTACTGGTTCCGATCGTATGGCTGGCTACTGGTCTGACTGCCTGGATGAACCTTGCTCTGCTCGCCTTACCGCTCTGGGCGCCGCTCGCTCGCACCGTCCGCGAGCGCACCGATGGTGCCGCACTCAACAAGGCCCTGGGCGAAAGCGCCCGCCTGGAACTGGTCTTTTGCGTGCTTCTTTCAATCGGATTGCTGCTCGCGTAAAGCGTTCGCTTTACCCTTGACCCATGAAGATTGATCGGGTCGAGCTCTTTTCGCTGAGGTTGCCTCTGCGCACGCCGTTTCACTCGGCCGGAGGCACGACCGACTATCGCGATCTTGGGGTGCTTCGGCTGACCGACGAGGAGGGCCGTACTGGAGTCGGAGAGATCACTCCGTACCCCGACCCGATCGCTCCGCCGTTGGATGATCTGATCGCTGCCTTTGAGGGCGGCGCGCGGGACCAGCTGCTCGATGCTGAGATTTTTGACCACGGACTTACGCTTGATGTGAAGCTGCCGGCCACAGTCGAGTCTGCGATTGACGTTGCCTTGCTCGACCTACTGGCGCGGCGCGAGGAGATCCGCGTGGCCGACCTGATCGGCACGAGCGTTCAGGAACAGATCGCGGTCAACGCGACGATCACCGCGCTTGACCCGGATGAGGTCGCGACGCTTGGCGAGCGCGCGGTTGAGGCCGGCTTCTCGACGATCAAGCTCAAAGTTGGTTTTGCTGCCGACGATCGCTGGCGGCTTGAGGCACTTCGCGACGCTGTTGGTTTTCAGACTTTGATTCGACTGGACGCGAACGGCAGCTGGTACACCAGCGAAGCCATTGAACGCATCGCCGAGTTCCAGGAGTTCGGTCTTGAGTTGATTGAGCAGCCGGTGGCGCCGGAGGACCTGGCGTCGATGCATCGCGTTCGTGACGCGTCGATGGTTCCGATCGTGGCCGATGAGGGTGTGCGGTCGGTGGCGGATCTTGACCTGCACGTTGCCAATGGCGCGTGTGATGGCGTGGCGATCAAACTCGCTCAGGTCGGCGGGATCACCAGCGCGTCGGTTCTCGCCAGCAATGCGTCGAAGGCTGGCCTGTTGACATTCGTGACGAGCACGCTTGACGGACCAGTGGGCCTAGCTGCCGGACTGCACTTTGCGGCGGCGCGGGCTGACTTCTCGGTGGCCAATGGCCTCGCGACGGGTGGACTTTTCGAGGAGAGCTACGCCTTCGGGCTTCCCGACGTCGTTGATGGCGCGCTGCAGCTGACCGACGCGCCCGGGCTCGGAATCGAGCTCGACGAAGACGCGCTGCTTGATCTTTCGATCAGCTGACTCAGTACCCAAGCCAGAAATATTCCACAGTCGACCCCGCCGGGGCAGAGTGTGGACTAGATCCCGCTCAACCGAGCGACTCAAGGAAATCCGTCACGGCATAGGCGACCGCGGCGGGTTGCGCGAGGTGAACTCCGTGTGCCACCTCCGGCACGACGACCAGCTTCGCGCCGGGTATCTCCTCACTGAGCCTTTCCGCATGACGCGAGTACGTCACGTCGCGCTCCCCCGTCATCAGGAGCGTCGGCACGGCGATCTCTCCCAGCCGATCCCACATCGGCTCATACGCGGACTGACCTAGCCCGCGCAGCGCCGCGGCGAGGGCAACGGGATCCTGCCGCAGCCGATCGGGCCGTTGCTGCTCAATCAAGACCTGAGACTGCTCACCCAGCGCAGGCACGCGTTCCCAGAGATTCACAAAGTCTTCGATCTTCCCTGCCTCGATCCGCGTGCTCAACGCAAAGTCGCGACTTCGGCGATCCGCACGAGCAATCGGATCCTCGATTCCGGGAATACCGCTTTCGATGATCAAGGCGGTGACGGACTCCGGCGCATTCAGGGCGAGATCAAAAGCTGCGCGTGCGCCCTGGGAATAGCCCCACACGACCGCGGGCCGTTCGATGGACTCCAAGAGGATCTCCCGGGCGAGCTCAGGTGTAGGTTCGCCACGAGTAAGCGCAGTTTCTCCATGCCCAGGCAACTCAGGAGCAACAACACTCACCCCGGCCGGTAGCTTTTCGATCGTCGCTTCCCATGACGCAGGTGTCTGCGCGAAACCATGCACGAGGACGAGCGGATAGTCGGATGCGGCCACAATCACACCTGATGGATTTGACCAACGAGACATTTGCCCCGCTGCGCGTGATGATCGACGAGTTCGTTCGCGCTGGCGTTGAGTACGCGGTCGTTGCTCCGGGGTCGCGGAATGCGCCGATTGCCTATGCGATCGGCGACCACGCCGGGCTGAAAACTTGGAGCGTCGTCGACGAGCGCCAGGCGGGATTCTTTGCGCTCGGGCTGGCCAAGAGTACTGGCAAGCCGGCGATCGTCACCTGCACGTCCGGGAGCGCTGCGGCCAACCTCCACCCCGCGATCATCGAAGCTTCGCACGCTGGTATTCCGCTGATCGTGCTCACTGCGGATCGTCCGCCCGAGCTGCGCGACGTTGGCGCAGGACAGGCGATCGATCAGATCAACCTTTACGGCGGCGCGGTGCGCTGGTTTGTCGAGGCGGGAAACCATCCGATCAGCGACCAGACCCTACGTCACTTTCGCGCGCTCGGCTCGCGGGCAGTGGCCGAAGCCACGGCGCACAACCCCGGCCCCGTGCACATCAATCTTCCGCTCCGCGAGCCGCTGTCCCCAACGGATGCGGACCTCGGCGAGGCCGTCGATTCGCTTGGTGCAGTCGGGCGCGCTGACGGCGCGTCGTGGACAGCGGAACCCGCGGCGAAGCCCGTTGCTCAGGATCTTTACAGCGCGCTGGCTGCGGCCAAGCGCCCGATCATCGTCGTCGGAGACCAACACCAGCGAGACCTTGCGCTTACGATTTCCCATCTTTCAACAGCGACCGGCATTCCAGTCTTTGCCGACTCGCTCTCGCAGTTGCGTCGGACACAGCTCGCCGAGCACTCGCCGATCGTGGCTGCGTATGACCTGATCCTGCGTTCGCAGCCGGTTCGGAAGCAACTCGTTCCCGACCTGATCGTGCGTGTCGGCGAGATGCCGACTTCGAAGCCGCTCCGCAGCTGGCTCGCAGAAGTCGATTGCCGGCAGATCGCGCTTGACCCGCGCGGCGGCTGGCGGGACCCAACTCGCAGTGCAAGCGGCGTCTGGGTCTGCGATCCGCTGGCGACCTTCACGGGGGCGGCTGCACGCGTCGAGGGACACCTGGCTTTGACCAGATGGACCACCGCGTGGACCGGACTCGAGCGCGCGACGCAGTCGGCGATCGATCATGCACTCAGAGAGGAAGCCTTTCCGTTTGAGCCCGCCGTGTACCGCTCGCTGATCGGCGGACTCCAGGGTGGGGCGAGCATCTTCGTTTCCTCGTCGATGCCGATCCGCGACGTCGAGTCATATGGACCGATCGGTCGCGACGATCTGAGGTACCTTTCGAACCGCGGGGCAAACGGCATTGACGGTGTGATCAGTACGGCACTTGGCGTTCGAGCGCCGTACAACTGCGACCGCGTGATCGTGCTCACCGGCGACCTGGCCTTCCTCTACGACGCCAGCGCGCTGGCAATCGCCAAGCGCCACGACATTCCGCTCACGATCGTCTGCGTCGACAACGACGGCGGTGGGATCTTCTCGTTCTTGCCCGTGGCCGAGCATCAAGATCACTTTGAAGAGCTGATCGCAACGCCCTCGGGCGTTGACGTGGAAGCTGTCGCAAGGGCATATGGCTTTGAGTACTCAACACCTCGTGGCGTGGAGGAGCTGGCGGCAGCGGTCGAGCGGCCGGGGTTCGTGCATTTGAAGACCGATCGTGGCGCCAACAAGGCTGCTCACGATCGTGTTGCGGCGCACGTGCTCGAGTCAGTAGCTGCCGCGCTGACCGAGACAGGTGTATTTCACTGACTCTCGATCAGGAGCCGTGCCAAGTCCGACTGGTCGGATGGATCGACCCAAAGGTCGCCTGCTGCGCTGCCCAATCCCTTGTCGCGAGTGACGAGCGCCCGTGCTCCGATGCGATGTGCGGAGGCGAGGATAAGCGCGTCGCGTCCAGAGATTCGCTCGTGCGCCTCCAAGAGCGAAAGCGCATCTGACAACAACCCACGATCAAGCTCGACGATTTTGTAGGCGCTCTCGACATGACGAGCCGCGGCGAGAGCCCGATTTCTGTCGCCCCCGCGACGAGCGGTCACGCTGAACACCTCTTGGACGGATTCGAGCGAAGCGTGAGCATCAATCCCGCCGTTGATGGCACTTGAAATCACATGTCTCGAGGCGTGACAGAGTCGCTCGTCGGATCCGGACGCGTCGAGGAACACCGTTGAGTCCAAAAGCGTCACCGTCGCGGAAGGGGCCACTACGCGTCCTCGAAAACCGACGAGGTGTGCGCAGCCTCGATGTCTCGCTTCATCTGGTCAACCGAACCGAAGTCGATTGGTGGAGCTGCTGAAAGGAAGTCCAGATGAGCCTGCTGTCGCTGGGTACGAGAGGAATCTTCGAGCGCCAGGTCGATCGCAGAACGAACAAACTCGCCAACGGAAACACCCTTCGAACTGGCCGCCGAGGACAGGCGGTCCATCCGTGCGTCGTCCACAAGCACTTGCAGTCTGTTGTTGAGCGTAGACATGCTCATACATTAGCATGTTTTTGCTCAGGTCAAGAAAGTGCCAACACGGGCAAAAGCGCCTGGAGTTTGGTTTCAGTCTCGGCCAACTCAGCAGCCGGGTCCGAATCTCCAACGATTCCGCAGCCTGCGAACAGCCGCGCCTGCGGCCCTTCAATCAACGCGCTACGCAAGGCCACGTGGAACTCACCGTCCTCGAACAGGTCTGTCCACCCCACGCCGCCTGTGTACCAACCACGGTCGAAGCCTTCGAGCGCCTTGATGCGGTCGCGCACGTCGCCCCATGGCTCGCCGCCGACCGCCGGAGTTGGGTGCAGGAAGCCGGCGAGTTCAATGACTGGCCGAGGCTCCGTGAGCTGAGCGCGGATTGGTGTTGCCAGGTGCTGGATGTTCTTGAACTTCACGAGCTCCGGGGATTCGCCCGCGGAGATCCACGCCGAGTAGCGACCGAGCGTGCGCTCAATTCGCTCGACCACGATGGCGTGCTCCTGACGGTTCTTGTCGCTCATCATCAGCTGGGTGCCGAGGTGGGCGTCGGTCTCGGGGTCCGCACCGCGGCGCATCGAGCCGGCCAGCGCCATGGTCGAGGCACGTCGTCCTTCGCGGCGGATCAACAGTTCAGGTGATGCGCCGAGGAAGGTCCTCTGACCCTGACCGAGCGCGAACGTCGTGCACTCCGGGAAGGCCGCTTCAAGGCCACGCACAGCATTGAACGGATCTATCGCCATTTCGCGTCGCAGATTCACTTCCCGCGCAAGAACGATCTTCTCGTACTTGCCAATCTGAATCTGCTTGGAAGCATCTTCGACCGCGCGTTCGAAGTGTTCGGGAGAGGCCACAGAGCTGACAACTGCGGGTCCCGGTCGCGGCACGAACAGACTGGGCGCGAGGTCTTCGTCGAGGCGTAATTGCTCTACGGTGCGTTCGACTGCGTCCATCGTTCGCGCCACGGTGTCGCCCGGAGACATCTGAAGATTGAGCGTCAAACGAGCCTGCGGGTTCGCCCCGCCGCGACGAACGATCGAAGCTTGTGGCAGGACGAGTTCGCTTGACGGGTAGTCACGCCAGAGGTCCGACTGAACTTCGGAGTCCAGAAACGCGAATCCGCCGACCCAGACGATTCCCGATCCCGATGGTGCATCTGGATCGTTGAACAGATCATCAATGAGGGCGGCCTCGAGGGCTTCTCCACAGGCTTCGGCAAGTCCGTCGAACCGTTGATCGCTCGCAGCAACGATGCTCTGAGTCCGGCCCAGCGTCGCAAGCACAAAATCGTCGCGAGCGGGCTGGGAGAACACAGACCAATCAACCTGCTGCAGCGCGGTTCCTTTTATGTGCGCCAACGGGTCGATCCCGGCCGGAAGGCGAACCGTGACTGATGCGACTACGGAGCGACTGCGGGTGCTGGCAAGGGTGAGGGCCTCTTCGGCACGCTCCGCCAGCCGCGCGTAAGCAGCCGCGTCAAACCCGTGCGAGACCCCCGGGGGCGCGGACCGGCCTGACGCCCGCCTCGCTCGCCCCCAGAAAACCATCGCTCAGATCAGGTCGTGTGCCGTCCGCGCTGCACGGCGATCTCGCCGGTGCGGACCATCTCGATCAGGCCGAAGGGCCGCACGAGCGACTCAAATGCCTCGATCTTCTCGTCGCTACCCGTCACTTCAACGGTGATCGACTTTCGGGCCACGTCAACGACGCGGCCATGGAAGATCTCCGACAGCTGACTGATCTCCTGACGCGTGTGAGCGTCGGCGTCAATCTTGAAGAGCGCGAGCTCGCGAGCCACGGTGTCGTGCGGCTCGAGGTCGCGGATCTTCAGCACGTGAACAAGCTTGTGCAGCTGCTTGGTCACCTGGTCGATCGGGTGCTCTGCACCGTCGATCGTCAGCGTGATGCGCGAGATCTTGTCGTCGTCGGTCGGACCGACGGCAAGCGTGTTGATGTTGTAGCCGCGACGCGCGAACAGTCCGCTGATGCGGGCGAGCACACCGGGCTCGTTCTCCACGAGAATCGAGAGGACGTGCTTGCGGCCCATGATGCGCTGGCCGGTTGCCTGCAGGTCGGAGAGGCTGAATACTTCTTTGGTTCCTGGATCGCCCATGTCAGCCCACCATGTCCCTTGCTGCCTGTCCGGCCGGAATCATCGGATACGTGTTTTCTTCCTTGGTCACTCGCACATCGACGAGCGCGGGGCCGTCGTGTTCGATGGCCTCCTTCAGGGTGCCGACGAGCTTGGTCTTGTCGGTCTCCTGCTTGGCCCAGATGCCATAGGCGTCCGCGAGCTTGACCCAGTCGGGCAGATTGCCCATGTCAACGTGGCTGTAGCGGCCGTCCCAGAAGAGCTCCTGCCACTGGCGGACCATCCCGAGGAAGCCGTTGTTCATCAGGAAGATCTTCACCGGGATCTTGTTCTCGGCGAGCGTTGCGAGCTCCTGGATGTTCATCTGAAGCGAACCGTCACCGGAGATGCAGACGACCAGCTGCTCGGGGTTGCCTGCGGCAGCGCCCATTGCGGCCGGCAGGCCAAAGCCCATCGTGCCGGCGCCACCTGAGTTGATCCAGCGGCGCGGTTCCGGGAAGTCGTAGTACTGCGCTGCCCACATCTGGTGCTGGCCGACGTCGCTGGCGACGATCGCCTGACCTTCGGTTGCCTCCCAGACTGCCTGGACCATGTACTGCGGCTTGATCTCGTTGTCGGTGCTGTCCTCGTAGGTCAGCGGGTACTTCTCGCGCCAGTGCTCGATGCGCTCCCACCATTCCTTCATGCGGGACTCATCGGACTCGAGCGCGCGGTACTCCTCGGAGAAGCGCGGGAGGATCTCCTTGGCGTCGCCGACGATCGGAATGTGCGCCGGGACGTTCTTGCTGATCTCGGCCGGGTCAACGTCGATGTGGACGAACTTGGCGTTCGGGGCGAACTCGCTGAGCTTGCCGGTGATGCGGTCGTCGAAGCGGGCGCCGATCGCGAGGATCAGGTCGGCTTCGTCCATTGCATAGTTGGCCGCGCGCGTGCCGTGCATGCCGAGCATGCCCAGCCACTGCGGATCCGGAGCCGGGTACGCACCCAGACCGTTCAGCGTGCACGTGACGGGGAACTTCTCGATCCGCGCGAGGTCGCGCAGTTCTTCTGAGGCGTTCGCGTTCACGACGCCGCCACCGACGTAGAAGACGGGACGCTTTGCGTTGGCCAGCGCCTTCGCCGCGAGGCGAATCTGCTTCGCGTTTCCGCTGTGGGTTGGCTGGTAGCCGGGCAGCGAGACGTCGTCGATTGGCACATAGTCAATCTCTGCGCGCGAGAGGTCCTGCGGGATGTCCACGAGGACCGGCCCCGGGCGACCTGTGCGGGCGACGTGGAAGGCCTCGTGGATCGCCTTCGGGATGTCGCGCGGGTCGCGGATCATGATCGAGTGCTTGACGATCGGCATCGTGATGCCGGTGATGTCAGCCTCTTGGAATCCGTCGGTGCCGAGCAGGTCGGTGCGGACCTGGCCGGTGATGAAGACCGTCGGGACGGAGTCCATCATCGCGTCGGCGATCGGCGTGACGAGGTTCGTTGCGCCCGGGCCGCTGGTCGCAAGCGACACTCCGACCTTGCCGGTGGACTTGGCGTAGCCCTCGGCGGCGTGGCCTCCTCCGGCTTCGTGGCGCACAAGAATGTGGTTGATCCCTGCGTCGTAGATCGCGTCGTACGTGGGCAGATTTGCACCGCCCGGATAGCCGAACATGACGTCTACGCCCTCGTGTTTGAGCGCCGCCATCAAAGCTTCAACTGCTCGCATCTTCAGTCCCTCCTTTCAATCTCCGCCCACGGAGTTTCCGCGGTGCGCGAGACATCAATGCGTTGGCCTCGTGTGAGTTCCACACTCGACCCTCAGGTGCCAGCCCCGACGCGCGTGGTGTTCGCGGGTCGCAACTGACCAAACGTTTGCGCTGCCATTCGCTTTGAGGGGCGAACGCGGCGCGTCTGAACAGACTACAGACTTCGGCAGGCTGGACGGCCAGCGTTAGCTGGCCTGCAAGATCTGTAGGCTGACGGAATGTTCACTTCGCTCAGGTTTCGCACACTACTGCTCGCTCTCATCATCGTCGGCACAGCCTCCTTCGCCAGCAGCGCGGCGGCCAGCGTCGCCTACATCGATGCGAACGAAGTCTGGGTCAGCTCGGACGACGGTTCGCGGAAGGTGAGGCTCTCAGCTGGCGAGGGCGACTGGCGCGAAGTGGCGCAGTCCGACCAGGGCTACATCCTCGCTACGCGCAGAGAATCCGGAAAGATCTCGCAGCTGGCGTCTTTCACGATTTGGGACCCGACGGGGAAGCTCATTCACTTCGGCAGTCTTTCGGGGGACATTGACGGTTCTGGAAGCAACGTTTACCCATTGAGCCTTGACATCACGCCAAGCGGAGGCAACTTCGTCTATGGCTACTCCCGCTATCGGTCTGGGCCGCCTTCATCCTTGGTCAAAGGCATCTATCTGAAAGTTTCGTCGGATGCTTCGACGGGCGTTCCGCTTTCACTCACCTCCGGGGAGTACCCGACGCTGGTTGGCACTCGCATCGTCGCCCGGCTCGGCAGTTCAACAGTCGGCGTACAGGATCCCAGCTCGATCGGATCCGACACCTTCAATCCGTGGATTTCATACAACACGTCGCTCCCCCAACTTTCCGGTCTTGAGGTGAACAGGACCGACGTCTCGGCAACTGGCTTGATCTCCGCGGCCGAGATGATGGACAGTAGTTTCAATACCGCCAAGATCATCGTTGGCAAGTGGAGTGCTTTTGCTGGCGACTACTTGACGACCCTTGTTGACGACTGCTTCCTGCCATCGGCCGGCGCGCCAAGGGACATCAGTGTTTCGCAGGATGGCTCCACACTCACGTGGCGCGATTCCCGCGGAGTTGTTGTCGCCGGAGCCCCCGACTTCTCGGGGCCGAGCGACTGCACGCTGACCCGTGCACCGTCAGTCATCTCGGCAACCGGCATTTACCCCTCTTACGGCCCCTTCAACGTCCCGGCCGCGGCGGCGCCCGTGACCTCAAAGCCAAAAGTCACCGTCGGGAAGACGATCAAGCTCAATTCCCTCAAGTCCGGCTTGAAGATCGCCATCACGTCCGCGGTCGCTGGCAAAGCAAAGGTGACCCTCACGATCAAGCCATCGAAGGTCGGCAAGAAGGGCAAAAAGCTGATCACGCTTGCGTCCGGCTCAGCCAGCGTTGCGGCGGGCGTCCCGAAGAAGATCAAGCTCAAGTTCACATCTGCGGGCAAGAAGCTGAAGAGAAAGCTCAAGGGCAAGAAGGCGACGCTCACCGTCACCGTTGGCGGTCAGAAGACCACCAAGACCGTCAAGCTCAAATAGTCCAGACGGCAGTCGGGAGGGCCGGCAATCTTGGCGGATGATTCGTTCCCTCAAGATTCGCCAACTTGCTCCGTACCTTGTCGTCATCGCCGCCCTGTTCGCCTTGACCGGTGCGCAGGCAACTGCCGCCCCGAGCGCCTTTAAGTTCAAGCCCAAGAACACGAACGAGGGCCAGAAGGTCACGGTCCTGGGCACGGGCTACACGAAGAAGACGGCAAGTTCACCGCGATAGCAGAGGTCTTCATCAGCGACACCGTGCCGACCACTGGTGCGACCAAAGAAGCCTGTGCGGGCTCTCCGTAGCCGCCTTTCGAGGACGGCACATGCTGATCGATGGACTTCAACAGCGGGATCGAAGACGAGACTCCCGACGAGAACGAACCGGACGCCTAGACCGACTCTTCGTCGACGACTTGATAGCCCTTCGGGGCGATCAACTCATCTGGATACGCAAGGTCCTCGCCGCAGCGCAGGCAGACCTGCGTGGTGATCGGCACCACGGCGTTGCAGTTCGGGCACTCACGCCGCGGGTCGTACTTCTCGGTCCTGAAAAGAATCGCCGCTACAAGCCCGATAACCGGCAGCACCGTGCCGATCACGAACCAGAGGAACAACGACATGCCTTTGTACTTGCCGACGCAAGCCGTGATCAAGCCGAAGACGAGTGGAACTAGCGCGTACTGCATACCGCTGTGAGGCTAGCTAGAGCCCGAGCTTTTCACGCACGATGCGCGTGACTTCGCCGCCGTCGGCTCGGCCCTGGGTCTGCTTCATGACAAATCCGATGATCGCGCCGATCGCCTTCATGTTGCCAGCGCGCATGTCGTCGGCGGCCTTCGGGTTGGCCTCGAGGGCGGCGTCGATGATTCCGGCAAGCTCGTCGGAGTCGCCCATTGCTGCGAGCCCCTCTGATTCGACGATCGCGTCGGGGTCTCCCCCGCTTTCTACAAGCTTGTCGAGCACCAGCTTCGCGCCAGTGTTGTTGACGGCTTTCTCCTTGACCAACTCGATCAGTCGCGCTAGCGCTTCAGGGGTGACCTTTGACTCGGCGGGATTGGCGTCTGCGCCGATCCGTGCGATCAGCTCGCCGGTGACCCAGTCGCCGATGCGCTTGGTGTCGGCACCGTCGCCGGCGACCGCCAGCACGGACTCGAAGTACGCGCCGAGGTCTGCGTTGAAGGCGAGAAACTTGGCGGTGTCGGTAGCAATTCCGAGCTCCTTCTCGTAACGCTCGGCCTTCTGCAACGGCAGCTCCGGCAAGGAGGCACGGATCTCGTCGATCAGGGCTTCCGAGGGCGCGACCGGAACGAGGTCCGGCTCTGGGAAGTAGCGATAGTCGTGCGCCTCTTCCTTTGAGCGCAGCGAAGTCAAGGATCCGCTCGCGGGATCAAAGTGCAGCGTTTCCTGCGAGACCTTCTCGCCGACGTCAAGCAGCGCCGTCTGACGCGCGATCTCTGCGTCGATGCCGCGTTCGATGAAGCGGAAAGAGTTCATGTTCTTCAGCTCGGTCTTGGTGCCGAGCTCGGTCTGGCCGACCCGGCGGATCGAGATGTTCGCGTCGCAGCGCAGCGATCCCTCTTCCATGTTCACGTCGGAGACGCCGAGCTGCTTGACGGTGGCGCGCAACAACTGCAGCCATTCCCGAGCCTGGGCGCCTGAGTGAATGTCGGGCTTGGTGACGATCTCAACCAACGGCGTGCCGCCGCGGTTGTAGTCCACGACCGTGCGGCTCGCGCCTTGCACACGGCCAGACTCGCCGACGTGGATGTTCTTCGCCGCGTCCTCTTCCATGTGCGCGCGCTCGAGCTGAACACCGGCAAGCTCGCCCTCGCCGCAGATCGGCGGATCGAACTGGCTGATCTGGTAGCCCTTGGGCAGGTCGGGGTAGAAGTAGTTCTTGCGGTGGAACATCGAGCGCGGGGCGATGTCGCAGTTCAACGCCAGGCCGATCTTGATTGCCGATCGGATTGCCTCGTGGTTGGGCACCGGAAGCGTTCCGGGGTGACCCAGGCAAACCGGGCAGGTGTGCGTGTTGGGCGTGTCCCCGAAGGAGAGCTTGCAACCACAGAACATCTTCGTCTGGGTCGAAAGCTGGACGTGGATCTCCAAGCCGATGACTGCTTCGTACTCGGCCATCAGCTTGCGCTCCAGGTCCACGGGCCATCGGCGAAGTCGGTCGCCTTCTCGAATGCGTAGGCCGCGTCGAGCAAAGCGTTTTCCTTGAAGTGCGGAGCAACGATCTGCAGGCCCACTGGGAGTGCGCCGTCGGCGTCAGGCTCAACAGCGGCCGATCCATCCGAAGTCGCAAGCCCAGCCGGCACGCTGATCGCGGGAAGCCCAGCGAGCGACACCGGCACGGTGAAGAGGTCGCCCAGGTACATCGAAAGCGGATCGTCAATTTTCTCGCCGATCCCGAAAGCAACGCTCGGGGCAGTCGGGGTGATGATGAAGTCGCAGTTCGCAAAGGCCGCGGCGTAGTCCTCGAGGATCTTGGTGCGGACCTGCTGGGCGCGGTTGTAATAGGCGTCGTAGTAGCCGGAAGACAATGCGTATGTGCCGAGCATGATGCGGCGCTTGACCTCCGGACCGAAGCCCTCGCCGCGCGTGCGCTCGTACATATCGGTGAGCCCGGTCGGGTCGGCCGCGCGCTCACCGAAGCGCACGCCGTCGAAGCGCGAGAGGTTGGCGCTGGCCTCGGCCGGGGCGATCACGTAGTAGGCGCTGAGCGCGTAGTCGGCGTGCGGGAGCGGAACTTCAGTGAGTTCGCCGCCCAGCGCCTCGATGCGCTTGCACGCGATATCGAAGACTTCCTTCACGCCGGACTGCACGCCGCTCCAGTCGATCGGTGCCGGAATCGCGAACTTCTTGCCGGCCAGTGACTCGTTGCTGGGAGTCGCGACGTCTTCGTTCATGCCCGTCGAAGTCGAGTCCATCTCGTCCTTGCCCTGCATGTACTTGAGCATCAGCGCTGCGTCGGTGACGTCGCGGGTGATCGGTCCTGCCTGGTCGAGGGAAGATGCGAAGGCGATCATTCCGTAGCGCGAGATCGCGCCGTAAGTTGGCTTCAGGCCGACGAGGCCGCAGAACGCTGCTGGCTGGCGGATCGATCCGCCCGTGTCAGTGCCGGTCGCCCAGGGCGCAAGGCCTGCGGCGACCGCAGCAGCGGATCCTCCACTGGATCCACCAGGTACGCGCGACTCATCCCACGGGTTCCTGACCGCGCCGAATGCGGAGTTCTCGTTGGAAGAGCCCATCGCGAACTCATCCATGTTCGTCTTGCCGAGGTAGCTCGCGCCGGCCTCTTGAAGCTTGGAGATCGCCGTCGCCGTGTAGGGCGGGATGTAGCCGGTGAGGATCTTTGAGCATGCGCGGGTCTCGATGCCCTCGACGCAGAAGAGGTCTTTGACGGCGATCGGAACGCCCGCTAGCGGCGCATCCACGGATTCGGGCGTGACCGCATCGCCGACCGAAACGTAGGAGTTGATCGATTCAGTGCCGGCGCGTTCGCGGTAGAGCGCGTGCAGCTCAGATGCGTCGGCTTCTCCGATCTTGATCGCGGCAACTGCCTGCGCGGCGGTCAGATTCAGAAGGTCCCTCATCGCTAACTGCCCGCCGCCGGGACACCGAAGCCGCCGTCGGCCTCATCGGGAGCGTTCTCCAGCGCTTTCTCGAGCGGAAGGCTGGGCCGCGGCGTATCTTCGCGCAGCACGTTGACCAGGTCAACCACGCGAGCAGTGGGCTCTACGCCATCAAGTTCAAGTTCGTTCATGTGCTCGACGTAGCCGAGCACGGCGGAGAGCTCGCGCGTCATCCGCTCCTGCTCTTCTTCACTGAGCTGCAGTCGTGCGAGACGCGCGACGTATGAGACGTCCTCTGGGGTGATCACGCGGGAGAGTTTACGGGCCGTTAGTCGACGTGAATCGGCTCGGGCGGCGGGGCCTTCGCAAAGCCGTTGGGAACGGAGTCATCCCTTATCGCCCAACAGGCGCCTGCAAGGAGCGCCGCGCACCCGAGCAACGCCACGTAGAAGCCCGGTTGCGTCTCTGCATACGGACGCGGCGAATCAAAAAGGCGTACTAGCAGGCACAGGAACGCGATGCTGCTGACGATCACGAGCGGAGAGCAGAGGATGATCGACCACTCTGGCGTCGTAGAGAGCAACGCCGCCAGAACCATGCAGACTCCAAGCAGAATCGCGAGGTAGACCCACCAGCGGGCAAATCCTAGGTCCCAAACGTTGAGGTCGATCGCGCCATCGTTGCCGCCGCCGACGAGCCGTGCGTTCGGCGCGAGCTTCACCAGCTCCGAGGCGGCCGGAAGCGCGAACCAGGGCAAGAAGGTCGAGGCGAAGAGAATCAGTGCGCCCGCACCGGCGAGTAGTTCAGATGGGCGGAGCTTCGCGGACAAGGAACTATGCGCTCGCGCGTGCCTCTGCGGCTTTGACTGTGTTCTCGAGCAGGCAGGCGATTGTCATTGGGCCGACGCCGCCGGGTACTGGCGTTACCGCCCCGGCAACACCGAGCACGGAATCAAAATCAACGTCGCCCGAAAGGCCATCCTCGGTGCGCGAGGTTCCGACGTCGATCACGATCGCGCCGGGCTTGACCATCGAGCCGTCGATCAGCTTCGGCGATCCGACGCAGGCGATCAACACGTCGGCGCGGCGCGTTACCTCGCCGAGGTCGCGCGTGCGGGAGTGGCAAGTGGTCACGGTCGCATTCTTTGCGAGCAGCAAGGAGGCGACAGGGCGGCCGACAAGGTTGGATCGTCCGACCACCACAGCTTCGGCGCCAGAGAGCTCGGCTCCGGTCTGTTCGAGCAAGATCATCACGCCGCTGGGCGTGCAGGGCACGAGCGCGTCGCGGCCCTGGACCACGCGGCCGGCATTCAAGGTTGTGAGCCCGTCAACGTCTTTGGCGGGATTGATCAAGCCGCTGAGCAGGTCGTCGTCGAGGCCCTCGGGGAGCGGGAGCTGCAGGAGGATTCCGTCGACGTCGGCGCGCTTGTTCAGATCCGTGATCAATCCGGTCAGGTACTCAGTTGAAGTATCGGCCGGGAGACGTTCGTCGGCGCTGTCGATCCCGACCTCGGCGCATGCCTTGTGCTTGTTGTTCACGTAGACGTTCGAGGCCGGGTCGTCACCGACCAGGATCGTGGTGAGCGAGGGCACGCGACCGCGCTGCTCCTCGAACTCGGAGACGCGCTCTGCGACCTTGGCGCGCAGGCCTGCGGCCACGGCCTTGCCGTCGATCACAATCGTCTCGGTTCCACTTTCGGTGCTCATCGGTCCCTTTGTCTAACGGCGGTTGCGGATGTCGTTCCACATCTCGTCAACGGTCGGGATCACTCCGGCGCTCGAGAGAACGAGCAGCAACACGCCGATCGCCGTACCAACAGCGCCCAGGATGATTGCAAGCCGGCCCTGGTGCTTTTCGCCGCGACGCACTGCCATCACGCCCATGATCACGGCGACCGGGCCAAGCACGACGTTGAAAACGAAGATCGAAACGATTCCAACCCAGAACGCGGTGCGGGCGAATCGCGCCTCCGGCGTGAGCGCGGCGGCCTTCTGCGCTGGGGTTTTGCCCGGCGGCTGGAACATCGGCGGCGCGCCGTACTCGGTGCGCGGATCGTCGTCGTCGTGCTTGGGCAGATTGGCGGGCTCGCGGTAAGGCGCGGGCTCAACCGGTACGACAGGGACGCTGTCAGCATCAGTGAGAAACGGGGCCGGATCAGCCGGGTCAGATCGGTACGGCGTGCCAATCGGTGCGGGCGGGACAAATCTGTCGTTGCTCTTGCTGGCCATCAGGCTCCCGCCCCTACTCGCTTGGTGATCGGTGCATAGTCGGCGATGAACTTGCGCTCGGAACCGTCTCCGGTGAAGCGCACGACGATCATGTTGCCGGGCTCGACGCCGATCACGACGCCCTCGCCAAAGTTTGCGTGCTCGACGTCGTCGCCGATTTTGAATCGCGCCATCGGCAATGAACCGCCGCCGCCGGACGGAGCAGACCCGACCGAGGATGCGCGGTAGGTCGAACCCGAGCCGCGACTTGAATACGAACTGCCAGTTGAGCTGGTCTCAACCGTGATCTCAACGTGCTCCTCGGGAATCTCATCCAGGAAGCGTGAGCGATCATTCCAGCCGGACTCGCCAAAGAGCATGCGGCGCGCGGCGTGGGTCAGGTAGAGCTGCTCACGCGCTCGCGTGATCCCGACGTAACAAAGCCTGCGCTCCTCCTCGATGTCGCCCGAGTCAACGGCGCGTGAGTGTGGGAACACGCCTTCCTCAACGCCGATCATGAATACGACCGGGAACTCCAAGCCCTTGGCGTTGTGCAAAGTCATCAATGTGATTTGACCGTCATCGTCAACGATCGAATCCTGATCTGAGAACAGCGCGATCTGCTGGAGGAACGCTTCGAGGCCGGCCTCGTCGTCACCGACCGAGTTGAGGTCGTATTCACGCGCGAGCCCCACCAGCTCCTGCAAGTTCTCAAGGCGCGTCAACGCCTGCGGGTCTCCAGCGCTCTCAGACTTCAGGTAGTCGAAGTAGCCGCTCTGCTCAAGGACCGATTCGAGAATGTCGCCGACGTGTTTTTCGCTCGCGGCCTTTTCGCGCAGCGAGTCCATCGTTTCTGAGAAGCGCGCGAGCGCCTTCAGCGCTGCGCCGCCCAGACCCGGGACTTCCTCGGCCCGCCCCACAAGATCGAGCACCGGCTCGCCGATCGTGTTTGCGTACCCGAGCAGTCGATCGACCGTCGTTTTGCCGATCCCGCGCCGCGGCGAGTTAATGATCCGCTGCAGCGAGACTGCGTCGTTGGGATTGGCAAGCATGGTCAAATAGGCAAGCGCGTCCTTGACTTCGGCGCGCTCGTAAAAACGTGTGCCGCCAATCACCTGGTACGGCATGCGGTAGCGAACGAGTGTGTCCTCAAGGACGCGTGACTGGGCGTTTGTCCGGTAGAAGACCGCGACGTCGTTGTTCGAAACGCCGGCCTCGGTCAAACGCTGGATCTCGCCGGCAACGTAGCGAGCCTCTTCGTGCTCGTCCGTCAACTGGCGCACCTTGAGCTTGTCGCCCTGCGGCCCGTCGGTCCAGAGCTTCTTGCCCTTGCGACCAGAGTTGCGCGAGACGACGGCGTGCGCTGCGTCGAGGATCCGACCGGTCGAACGGTAGTTCTGCTCAAGCTTGATCACGGCGGCGTCGGGGAAGTCTTTCTCGAAGTTGAGAATGTTGCTCACGTCCGCGCCGCGGAATCCGTAGATCGACTGGTCGTCGTCGCCGACCACGACGAGGTTGCGGTGCTCGTGGGCCATCAGCTCAACCCACTTGTACTGAGCCGAGTTGGTGTCCTGGTACTCGTCCACGAGGATCTGTTGGAAGACGTTTCGGTACTTGGCCAGAACATCGGGATAGGTCTGGAACAGCTCGACCGACCGCAGAAGGAGATCGTCGAAGTCCATCGCGTTCATCTCGCGCAATCGGCGCTCGTACGTCTCGTAGACGGCGGCGACGACCTCGTCCACCACGCCGTCAGTGTGCGTCGCGAACTGCGCGGCGTTCTCAAGCTGGTTCTTTGCGCGCGAGATGATCGACTGGATCATCCGGGGCGGAAAACGCTTGTTGTCAACGTCGCGCGCATCCATGCACTGGCGCACCAGGCGTTGCGAATCGGCTGAGTCATAGATCGTGTAGCCGCGGGTGTACCCGAGCCGTTCGGCCTCGGCGCGAAGGATACGGGCGCATGCCGAATGGAAAGTGGTCAGCCACATCGAGTTTGCCCGGCCACCAACCAGCTTGCCGGCGCGCTCGCGCATCTCTGTTGCAGCCTTGTTGGTGAAGGTGATCGCGAGTATGTTCTCTGGCTGAGCGTCGCCGGTCTGCACCAGATGGGCGATGCGGTGCGTCAATACGCGCGTTTTGCCTGAGCCAGCTCCAGCGAGGATGAGCAACGGCCCTCCACGATGCAGAACGGCAGCGTTTTGAGGCTCGTTCAAACCCGCAGTCAGGTCCGTGTCGGTGAAAAGCTGGCTCACTCATCGAGCATAGCCCTGTGCGCGGAGCCGCCTTTCAGGGCGATTTGGCCATCCGGGAACGTGACCGTTCCATCATTTCGTGTAAAGTTCGCCGGATGGAGGAGACACCGCTTGACGCTCACGCCGTTTCGGAGGTCCTCGCCGCCGAGGGCGACCAGGCCGCCTCAGAAGGCGCCGCCCGAATCGAATTTCCGTGGGCCGACTACGTCGACACCAGCTGGGACAAGTTCGACTTCACGCCGTGCGAGAAGATCACGATGATCGGCGGCCGCAAGCTCAACTATGTCGAGCTCGGCGACCCCGACAAGCCGGTCCTTCTTTTCGTCCACGGAATCATGGGCACTTGGCGCAACTGGATCTTCAACCTCTTGCCCTTTGCCGATCGTTTCCGTGTGATCGCGCTCGACCTTCCCGGCTTCGGCCTCTCGGAGCTGCCGGCCGGCGAGTTCTCGGTTGAGCACTACGCCGATGTCATCAAGGAGTTCTGCAGCACTCAGAGAATCCAGAAGGTCACTCTGATCGGTAATTCGATGGGCGGACAGGTCGCCACGATCGTTGCCAAAAAGACCCCGGAGATCCTGGAGAAGCTGATTCTCGTCGATCCCGCTGGATTCGCCACCTCTACCGAGCGGATGCGAAAGATCGCTCCGTTCGCCAAGTACTTCAACTGGATTTTCGCACTCGGCGTTCTGCTGCGCAACGTGATTGCCGGCAACCGCTACCTCGCCGCCACGTTCACAAAGATCGTCCTCTGGAGACCGATGAACGTCAGCTCGGAGCTGATTCTTGTTCTGCTGGCAGGCATCGGAAAGCCTGGCTTCGTGCCGGCCCTGAACTCCATAGCCAATACCCCGATCGACAAGTTCCCGGGCGATGTGACAACCGACACGGTGATCATCTGGGGACGAAACGACTCGTTGATCCCCAAGCGGGACGCGTTCCTCTTCGCGAAGATGATCCCGCACGCGAAGCTCGAGTTGATGGACGACGTCGGTCACATCCCGATGTTCGAGACGCCCGAAGCATTCAACGCCTTGATCGAGCAATACGCGCCGGCCGCGCCAACGGCCGAGTCCGTCGCCGCCTAACCGCCAGCCGGGTCGTGCCCCTGGCGCCGCTTGAGCGGGCGCACGTTGGACTGCTCCGGCGGATCCTCTCCCTGAAGTTCTGCGATCTCATGCTCGATCGTGCGCAGTCGGTCGCTGATACCGCTCAGCGCGTCGGCCACGGGGTCGGGAAGATGGATCCAGTCCGTGTCGGGACCCTCAGGACGCTCGCCGTTCACGCGAACGGGATGCCCAGGGTTGCCGACGACCGTTGTGTTCGGCGGTACGTCGTGGATCACGACTGAGTTGGCGCCGATCTTCGCGCAACTGCCGATATGAATCGGTCCCAGCAGCTTTGCGCCCGAGCCGACAGTGATGTTGTCCTCAAGCGTCGGGTGGCGCTTTCCCGGGTCGAGCCCGGTGCCGCCGAGCGTGACGCCTTGGTAGAGCGTGACGTTGTCGCCGATCTCGGCGGTCTCGCCAATTACGACGCCCGCGCCGTGGTCGATGAAGAAGTTCTCGCCGATGATCGCCTTTGGGTGGATTTCAACGCCAGTGACGATGCGGGCGAAGTAGGCAAGCATGCGCGGGAGGAGTGGGATGCCGGCCCTGTCTATGCGGTGTGCGACGCGGTGAAAGAGGATCGCGTGTACGCCGTTGTAGGTCGCGAGCACTTCGAGGCGCCCGAGGCCTCGTGAGGCGGGGTCACGCGCCTGTGCGGCAGCGATGTCTTGACGGATTTCAGTGAGGAAAGATGCCATGTGAGCCACTTCTAGTTTCGACTCACACGGTACCGCCGCACGTCCGATCGGCGCGCCTGCAATGGCGATTGCGTAGGTATGGGGCAAACACTCCATGCTCCCGTCACGTGGACGAGAGCGTGGAGAAAATCAGGCTTGAGTACGCAGCGCGAGCGCCTCGCCGGCCTGATCCGCACCGACGGCGACGGCACGCGCCACCGAATCCTCCTCCGCCACGAAATCCTCCGCCGGCGCAACAACCGGAATCCCAATCTCTTTCGCCGCCAACTCGATTGCCTCGGAGATCTCAACCACCCCGGCACAATCAACCACACAATCCACCCCAGTCAAAATCGCCACAGCATTCGCCGCATCCAGATCCGCCGGAAACGCCTGCGCATGAACGCGCGGATTCAACAACCCAAGCTTCGCCACCAACGCATCGGCCTTCCCCGCCCGCAGGTCAGGAGTGAACTGCAACGGATTCACGCCGATGTCGCCCTCTTCAACGAAGGCGCCGTCCACCAATGCGAGCTCCTCCACCCCAGCCCCCGCGAGCAACGCAGCCACGATCGACCCGCGAACGCCACAGCCAATTACGGCAACGTTCACTGCGTGAAGAACGGAAGCGAGATGTAGCGCTCGCCGCTGTCGGGAACGACCGTGACGATCAGCTTGCCCTTTGACTCTGGGCGCGCTGCAACGTCAAGCGCTGCGCGAACTGCCGCGCCGCCAGAGATTCCGCAGCTGATGCCTTCCTTCTGGGTGACCTCGCGCGCCGTGTCAACGGCGTCGTCGTCTTCAATCGGAACGATCTCGTCGAGCACGCCGCGATTGAGCACCGGGGGCACGAAGCCCGCGCCGATGCCCTGAATTCTGTGTGGCCCTACTGCGCCACCCGAAAGCACGGGCGATGCGGCTGGCTCCACCGCGATCACCTTCACGCCGGCCTTTCGCTCCTTGAGTCGCTCGCCAACGCCGGTGATCGTTCCGCCGGTACCGACGCCCGCGACAAAGACGTCAACCTTCCCGCCCGTCGCCGACCAGATCTCTTCGGCCGTCGTGCGGCGATGGACGTCGGGGTTGGCCTCGTTGGCAAACTGGTCGGGCAGGAAGTATTCGTCGCTGCGCGCGAGCTTGCGAGCTGCGTCCACGGCCTCGCCCATGCCGCCCATCGACTCGACGATTTCGACCTTCGCACCGTAGAGCTTCAAAAGCCCCTGGCGCTCGCGGCTCATGCCCTCTGGTAGAGCGAGGATCAGTTTGTAGCCCTTTGCGGCGGCAACGAAGGCGAGGGCGATGCCGGTGTTGCCACTTGTCGCTTCGACGATCGTGGTCCTGCCAGGCTCGATACGGCCGTCCTTCTCGGCGGCCTCGATCATCGAGACGCCGATTCGGTCCTTGACGCTGCCAGCCGGGTTGAACGCTTCAAGCTTCACGGCAACGGTGCCGGGCAGGCCGTCAGAAAGCCGCGTGAGCTGCACGAGCGGCGTGCCGCCCATCAGCTCGACAATGTTCGAAGCGATCGCGGGCATCAGATGTAGTACATCGCTCCGCCAGCGCCCGAGGACTCGGCGTCCGCGAGCGTTGCCAAGTCGCGTTCGGCGAGCTGTTTACGCAGCGCGCCCACGACCTCGCCCCACGGGGCGATCGAGAGCTGATCCTCACTTATCGCTCCATCGAGTGTCTGGACCACCTCCAAAGCGGTGATCTCGCTCGCAGGTTTGGCAAGCACATAGCCACCCTTTACACCGCGGCGGCTGGAGACGATGTTCGCGCGGCGCAACGTGCCAAAAAGCTGCTCGAGAAACTGAGCAGGGAGTTCGCGGCGACGCGCGATCTCGCTGACCGGGATCGGGTCACCCCCCTCGTGGTGCGCCAGCTCAACGAGGGCTGACAGCGCGTAAACGGATTTGGAGGTGATCGAGATCATCGGCCGGAACGTCCGATTCTACAGACGTTCCGGACAAATCCGATCAGACTTACAGGTTTAGAGCCAACCGTTCTCGGCAGCACTGAGCACGGCCTGCGCGCGGTCCTTGACCCCGAGCTTGCCGTAGATGTTGTGAAGGTGCGTGCGCACCGTGCTGGTCGAGAGGTGGAGGTTCTTGGCGATCTCCTCGTACACATTGCCTTCGGCGAGCTGACGCAGAACGTCTGACTCTCGCGGCGACAAAGGGCTCGGGGAGGTCGGGCGCTTGCGCTCATTTCCACCACCGTTGGGGACTTCATACAAAATGCTGCGCAGCTGACGAACCGTCAGTCGCACGTTGCGGGACGCCTTGAGCAACTCGTCGGGCGAGACGTCTCCGCCTTCTGCGTAGTGCGCGAGCATGTCCGCCAGGCGGATGATCGCGGCCTCGCCGCTCTCCTCGTCAGAGTGGTGGCGCTCGATTGCCGCCGCCATGCTGTTGGGCAGGCCCCAGCGACGAGCAAGCACTCCGCCGACAAGTGCGTGGTCAACTCCGAGCTCGCGGCGTTCGCGCATGAGGCGCTCCTGCGGCGTGCGGGCTGAGCCATGAACCTGCTGGGGGTAGCCGTCGTAGGCGTAGGTCAGAACGAGCTTGCCGATGTCGTGCAGCAGCGCCGTGACCAGCAGTGCGTCTACATCGCCGTCCCAGTTGATCTCACGTGCGATTCGTTCCGCTGCCTGCTGAGTTGCGATGGCGTGCAGGCGGAAGCGATCCGGAGTAGAGTCCCACTGAGCGGTCCGCTCGAAAAAGTCAAATGTCTTTGTGCGAGTGACGATCGCCTCGACGCCGCCGGGGCTGAGCACCTCGACTGCTTCCCGGACCGTCACGACTTTGCGGCGGCCGCCTGTCGCTTTGTTGGCGTAGCGGATGACCGTGATCACAAGAGCAACGTCGCGCTCAATGACTTCAACCAGATCGGTCGTTGCCTTGTCGCTGGTGTTACCGGTGACCAGATGCAGCACGCGATCGCGTGACTCTGCGAGCGCCGGGAAGCGCTCGAGAGCCTCGAATGCGGCAGTCAGACGATGGCCATGCCCCTGCTGGCGCTGACCTTGGGCGCCAATTCGGGGAGGCGTCTCATCAGAGGTGGCCTCGCGACGGGGCTTGAGTTCAGCGGTTGGTGCCGCTGCGCCAGACGCAGGCTCTTGCTTTGCGTTACGTGCCATGTGGTGAGTTCTCCAGCTCTCGACATCCGTGCCCAGAGCGTTGGTGGGTAGTGCCCCTTTTCAGCGGGCAGAGCAAATATCGGCAGCATCGACGATTTGTTTAGTCGGGGTTCCCCCTTAGGGTCTGGACCCCATGCCGCTTAAGGCTTGTTCAACGCCTGTTCGATGCGATTTAGGGATTCTTCTTTGCCCAAAAGTTCCAATGATTCGAAGATTCCCGGTGAAATCGTCGTTCCGGAGATCGCAACTCGGATCGGCTGGAACACCTTGTTTGGTTTTAGATCAAGGGTTTCACAGACGGCGCGAAGGGCAGTCTCGATGCTCGAAGAGTCAAAAATTTCGAGCTGTCCAAGCGCATCACGCGCCGAGGCGAGGCGAATTTTTCCTTCTACGTCCAAAAACTTGGTGCTTGCCTTCTGGTCGTTGATCGGACCGTCGTAGAAAAAGGCGGCCATCGGCCAGAAATCCGCGAGCGTGTGGATCTTTTGCTGACAGAGCACTACGGCCGGGCCGAGGCCCTCGCGGCCGGTGAAGCTCTCGATCAGCGCGGTCAGTTCCTCGACTGGCATCTCGCGCAGATAGAGCCCATTCATCCACTGCAGCTTCTTCTCGTCGAAGACCGCAGGGGACTTGGAGACGCGCTCGATCGTGAAGAGCTTCTGCAGCTCCTCGGTGGTGAAGATCGTCTGCTTGTCGTCGTAGCCCCAGCCGAGCAGTGCCAGGTAGTTGCGTACAGCCGCCGGGATGTAGCCAGCGTCACGCAGTTCCTGAACCGAGGCCGCGCCGTGGCGTTTGGAAAGCTTCTTGCCATCGGGGCCATGCAGAAGCGGCAGGTGCGCGTAGACCGGCGGCTTGTGGCCGAGCGCGTTCAAGATCATCACCTGGCGCGGCGTGTTCGACAGGTGGTCCTCTCCCCTGATCACGTGGGTGATGCCGGCGTTCAGATCGTCGATCGCCACGGCGAGGTTGTAGAGCGGCGTGCCGTCCGCGCGCGCGATGGTGAAGTCGTCGATGTTCTCGTGCTGGAACGTGACGTCGCCGCGGATCGCGTCGTGGACGATCGTTTCGCCGGTGTCCGGGACCTTCAGGCGGATGGATCCCTCGAATTCGTAGGCGTCGCCGCCGTCCTTGAGCTTTTCAATCGCCTGGCGATGGAGCGGCTCGGCCTCGGCCTGCGAGATCGGACCCTCGTCGTAATCAACCTCGAGCCATTCGAGCGCCTCAAGGATGAAATCAACGTTTTCTTTGGTGCTGCGCTCTCGGTCGGTGTCCTCGATGCGGAGGATCATCTTTCCGCCCTGGCCACGGGCCAGGAGCCAGTTGTAGAGCGCAGTACGGGCGCCGCCGATGTGCAGCAGCCCGGTCGGGGACGGGGCGAAACGGTCTATGAGGTTGGATTCAGGCACGGCAGGATCCTAGTTAGACTGGCCCGCGATGCTGATCGGCGCACACGTATCCACCTCCGGCGGGCTGCCCAGGGCGGTCGAGCGCGGCGTTGAAACTGAGTCCACCGCGATCCAGATCTTCAACCAGAGTCCGCGAATGTGGCGACCGACGAAGTACACGGACGAAGACTTCAAAGCGTTTCGTGACGCGATGGCCGATTCGACTGTAGAGGCGGTGGTCATCCACTCGATTTACCTGATCAACCCAGGCACCTTTGACAAGGAGCTGGAGAAGAAGTCGCTGACTGCGCTCACGCACGCTCTGACCGTGGGTGACGGGATTGGCGCATCGGGCGTTGTGCTTCACCCCGGTCCGGTCATGAAAGGCCGCGACTACGAAGACACGATCAAGCACATCGCTGCCGTCTGCAAAGTGGCACTTGCCGAGACGGACGAGTGCAAGCTCCTGCTCGAGAACTCGGCCGGGGCCAAAGCCGTCGGCGGGAAGTTTGAGCATCTACAGGATTTGATCTCGCTGCTTGATGGCGACAAGCGCGTCGGCGTCTGCATCGACTCCTGTCACTCGCACGCAGCTGGATATGACGTGCGATCGATCGAAGCCGTGACTGAGACCTTCGACGAGCTCCACAAGATCGTCGGGCTGGACCGCGTTGATGCTCTGCACCTGAACGACTCGCGAGACGAGTTCGGTTCGCATCGCGACCGGCACGACAACCTTGGTGATGGGTTCATCGGCGCCGACGGCATCGGTGCGTTCTTGTCCGATCCGCGGCTGCAGGACGTGCCTGCACTCCTGGAGATCCCCGGCAAGGAAAAGAGCGGCCCCGGCGCGGCTGACGTGAAGCTCGCATTCAAACTTCGCGACAAGGCCCTAAAAAAGCGCGCGAAGAAGTAGCTCGCGCCAGCGGTCACCAAGCCGCCAAAAGTCGCGCAGATTAGCTGCGCACCTCTGGTGCTGCGCCGGCGACTTGGACGCCTTCGATCTCTTCGAGTTCAGCGATGAATGCGCTGCTCTTAGAAACTTTGTACATGTCGCCGCACTCGAGAGCAACCTCGTCGTCGCCCTTGCGCACGACGATCTCGAGCGGCAGCGGGCCCTTGTGCATATCCACCACGCCCTGGATGTCGCGCACGAACGAGGCAACAGAGGGATGCTCGGCCGTGTCAGCGTCGATCACGACGCGAATTGGCTGATTGGCGAAAGGGCTGCCGGCCGACGCCGCAAGCTCCTCCTCGGTCGGCTCGAACGGCGTGACTTCCTGAGCGACGAGCTTGACCTCGCCGTCCTTGTGATCGATCCGCCCGCGAACGGTGACGATGGCGTCGTTGTGGAGGTGCTCCTTGACGGCGTCGAGCGCCTTCGCGAAGACGATGATTTCGACCTGAGCGGTGAGGTCGTCGATCCGCGCGAACATCATATGGCTGCCGTTCTTGGTGCGGATCGTCTTGGACTCGACGATCATTCCGCCGACCGAGAGCCAGTCCCCGTCCTTCTTGCGGTCGAGGTCGGCGATCGAGCAGTCCACGCGGGCGCGCAACGCGCCGGCGAGCGTCTTCAAAGGGTGGTTGGACAAGAACAGTCCGAGCGTTTCCTTCTCTGCGGCGAGCATCTCGGGCTGCTCCCATTCGCCTTCTGGGATCGGCGGGCGGACGACTTCGTGGGTGGTGGCAACGGCGCTGTCGGCCATGTCGAAGATCGATCCCTGCCCCAGGCGTTCGTCGTTCTGTTGCTTGACGCCGGAGGCCTGGGCCTGCTCCAGCACCTCAAGCATTCCCTTGCGTGTAGCGCCGGTGGAGGAAAACGCACCGCACTTGACCAGGGATTCGATCGCCTTCTTGTTGACCGAGCGGTTGTCCACGCGCTCGCAGAAGTCCCACAAGGAACCAAACGGGCCGTCCTTCTCGCGCGCCGCGATGATCGCGTCCACGGCCGCGCCGCCGACGCCCTTCACCGCCTCAAGACCAAAGCGGATGTTGCCGTCGACAACATTGAAGCGGTGGCCAGACTCGTTGACATCCGGCGGCAGGACCTTGATGCCCATCGCCTCGCACTGCACAACAAAGAACGGAACCTTGTCCTTGGTGCTCATCACAGAGCTGATGACAGCGGCCATGTATTCAGCCGGGAAGTTCGCCTTCAGCCACGCCGTGCGGTAGGCGATCAGTCCGTAGCAGGCGGCATGCGACTTGTTGAACGAGTAGTCGGCGGCGTCCTCGTTCATCTTCCAGAGCGATTCGATCGTGCCCTCGGCAGTCCCGGACGCGCGGCAGCCCTCGAAGAACTCGTCTTTCAGGCCGGCCATCTTCTCGCGGTCCTTCTTGCCGATCGCCTTGCGCAGGTCGTCTGCGCGCGGACCGGAGAAGCCGGCGATCTGCTTGGCCACGAGCATGTTCTGTTCCTGGTAGAGCACCACGCCGTATGAAGTTTCGGTGATCGATCGCAGTCGTTCGTCGGGGAACTTGACCGACTCGGGGTTGCGCTTGCCGCGTGCGTACGCCGGGATGTGGCTCATCGCGCCCGGGCGGTAAAGCGCGACGAGCGCGATCAGGTCTTCGAACTCTGTTGGGCGAACCTTCTTCAGGGCTTCGCGCATGCCCTCGGACTCAAACTGGAATACGCCGATCGAGTCTCCGGCGGCGAGCATCTTGAACGTCTTCTGGTCGTCAAGCGGCAACGTGTCCATGTCGGGCCGCTCGTGGCCGGCGCGTTCGATGATGTCCATCGCCTCCTCGATCACGTCGAGGTTGCGCAGGCCGAGGAAGTCCATCTTCAGCAGGCCAAGCGCCTCGACCGGGCCCATCGAGTACTGCGTGATTACGCGGTAGGCCTTCTCGTCGCCGGGTGCGGATTTGTCTTCAGCGAGCTGCAGCGGCACGATGTCGGTCAGGGGGCGATCGGCGATCACGACTGCCGCCGCGTGGATCGAGCTGTTTCGCACGGTGTTCTCGAGTCCCATCGCAAGATCAACGATTTGCTTCGACGTCGGATCGTTCTCGTAGACGTCGTTGAGAGGCTGGCCCTTTTTCAGGCAGTCGGCGAAACTGGGCGAGCGACCCTGCTCCGGGTCAGGGATCATCTTTGAAAGACGGTCACCCGTGCCGTAGTCGTGGCCGAGCACGCGAGCGGCGTCCCGCACAGCAGCGCGCGGGAACATGCGACCGAAGGTGATGATCCGGGCCACGGACTCTTTGCCGTACTTGTCAGAGACGTAGCGAATGACCTTCTCACGGCCATGAACGGAGAAGTCGATGTCGATATCCGGCATGGACACGCGCTCGGCGTTCAGGAAGCGCTCGAACAACAGGTCGTATGCGATCGGGTCAACGTCGGTGATGCTGAGCGCATAGGAAATTATCGAGCCAGCAGCAGAGCCACGGCCAGGACCGACAGCGATGTTGTTGTCCTTCGCGTACTTCACGAAGTCCCAGACGATCAGGAAGTAGCTGTTGAAGCCCATCTTGTCGATCACGGCCATTTCCATCTCGGCGCGCTCCTGGGCCGCTGCGGGCACTGGATCACCGTAACGCTTGACCAGGCCCTCCTGGACCAGCCCGCGCAGGTACTCGCCGTCTGACTCACCTGACGGCGTCTTGTAGGTAGGGATCAAGCGACCGCCGAGCTCAAAGTTCACGTTGACGCGGTCCGCGATCTCGATCGTTGACTCGATCGCGCCTTCCCACTGCGCGAACTCGGATGTCATCTCGTCGTTGGGCTTCAGGTAGAACTCATTCGTGTCGAAGGTCATCTTCGGTTCGGCGAGCGTGCTCTTGGTCTGAACGCAGAGAAGCGCGGCGTGGGAGTCGTAGTCCTCACGGCCCAGGTAATGCACGTCAGCCGTTCCGACGATCGGCCGGCCGAATTCTTTGGCCATCGCGGCGATCTGAGGGTTTGCATTGTTCTGATCGTCGATCTTGTTTTCCTGGATCTCGAAGTAGACGTCTTCGGGGCCGAACACCTGGATCAACTGGTCGACGTGCTCACGTGCAGCGGCCGGGTCGTTCTGGTTTATGCGGCGCACGAATCTCGATGCCAAACAACCGGTCAGCGCGATGATGCCCTCGTTGTACTGCTGCAGCAGCTCCATATCCACGTTGGCCTTGCCCCGGTGAAAGCCCTCGAGGAAGCCCGCGCTGCAGAGCTTGGTGAGGTTGCGGAAACCGATGTCGGATTCGGCGAGCAACGTGAGATGGTTGCGTTCGACCTTGCCGGACTCTTTGCGGCGACGGTCATCGACGTAATAGACCTCGCAGCCGAAGATTGGCTTAATGCCTTCCTTTTTGCAGGCCTCGTGGAGCTCGACCGAGCCGTTCATCACGCCGTGATCGGTCAGGCCCAGCGCAGGCTGGTCAAAGGCGGCCGCGCGCTCGGCGAGATCTTTGATGTGTGCGGCCCCGTCGAGCAGCGAATACTCAGAGTGGACGTGCAGATGCGCAACAGATTTGACGGGTCCGGTCACGAGACGATCCTAGGTCGGGACCCGGCGTCTTGATCAAGTGCGAATACCACCAGTTTCGCCGACGTCGCAAACTGCATGATTTTCCATGTCACCCAATACGATCACTTTCGGATGATTCGAGTCTTTTCCGAAACAGCCACGCGCAAGCGCCAGCACGCGATGGCGGCCTTGTTCGGCGTCGCGGCACTTCTGGTCGTGCTTGCCACACACGGCCTCGTGATGGACGACTCAATGCACAACGACAGCGCTGCCCAATGCGTCGCGGCAACAGCCGACGCTTCGCCCGCAAGGTTGTGCACCCCCCTCAGTTCGGTTCTCGCCGAGAGCGAGCGGCCTGGCCTTGATTTGCGTGCGATCCGGCCGCAAGACGTTTCTCGCCCCGCCTCCCCCGAGCTTCAGAGCAGGCACGGACCAAGTGACCTCCAGGTGTTTCGGATCTGATTCACGCTCCGCGGTGCCCTTCTGCCGCCATGAGACCCTTTGAACCGATACCGAAAGAGAAAAAAGTGAAATTTAAAACATTTGTAGTCGCACTCGCGCTCGTAGCCATCGCCGTCGTGGCGTCTGGTTGCGGAAGCGACAAGTCCAGTGATGCGCAGAACAGCAACATGGCTGGAATGACCGGAATGGATGGCATGAACGGCATGGACGGCAATCAAGTCGACGCGATGTTCGTCGCGGGCATGATCCCCCATCACGAAGCCGCCGTTGCCATGGCGGAGCTTGCCATCAAATCGGCTGAGCGGTCCGAGATCAAGAAACTGTCCAAAAACATCATCGCTTCCCAGAACGCTGAGATTGAGCAGATGCAACAGTTGCAAGCAAAGCTGCCGGCCACGTCAAAATCGATGATGAACGACCAGGACATGTCCGCAATGATGAGCGAAACTGAGTCGCTGAAGGACGCGAAGGACTTCGACAAGGCCTTCATCGACGCGATGATCCCCCATCATCAGTCGGCGATCATGATGGCCAAAAAAGAAATCGATCAAGGGACCAACCCCGAGGTCGTGAAAATCGCCAAAGCGGTGGTTGCCGCCCAGACAAAAGAGATCGCCGAGATGCAGTCCTGGCGAATCGACTGGTACGGCGAGCCACTCCCCACCGCGAGCACTTCATAGAGCTCTATGGGGTCAACGGGCCAGTGATCGATTTCGGCTTGGCCGATTTCTGACGCTCGAGGGGGCTTGCTATTGCGCGAGCCCCCTCAGCTCGGGTCCGTCGGCTCGGTCGTCGATGCTCGCGGAATTGAGCGGTTCATCTAGTACTCTGCGCAGATGAGCGAAGGTCATTCACACGCCACGGCAGCATCGGCAGGTTCGCGGCACTTGCGGCCACTCGCCATCGCGCTCGCGCTGACGGCCACGTACATGGTCGTCGAAGTCGTGGCCGGGATCCTGACCAACTCTTTGGCACTGATCAGCGACGCCGGTCATATGCTGACCGACGTGGTCGGACTGAGCATGGCTCTGGCCGCGATCCGGTTCTCACAGAGCCGCCGCGACACATCTCATACTTACGGTCTTTATCGGCTCGAGATCCTCGCGAGCCTCGTGAACGCGCTCTTGCTGTTCGCTGTTTCTGGTTATGTGATTTACGAGGCAGTCCAACGCTTCTCAGAACCCCCCGAGGTTCGCGGTGTCCCGTTGATGGTCGTGGCCGCGGTCGGCCTTATCGTGAATCTCATTTCCTTTCGGCTACTTGCTGCCGGCTCGAAGGAAAGCATCAACGTGCGCGGAGCATTCCTCGAGGTCATGGCCGACGCCCTCGGGTCTGCAGGCGTGCTTCTCGCCGGCCTGATCCTGATCACGACGGGGTGGCAGTACGCCGATCCATTGATCGGGGCGGGTATCGGTCTCTTCATCCTGCCTCGCACCTGGCGTCTCGCGAAGGCGTCGCTCAGAATTTTGCTCGAAATCGCGCCCGCGAATATCGACGTCGGGGAAATCCAGTCGCGCCTGGCTTCGATCCCAGGTGTGGAAGAGGTACACGACCTCCACGTATGGACCCTGACTTCCGGCATCGACAGCGCCTCCGGCCACCTCGCACTCACCGAGGGTGCCGACGTGCGGGCCGTCCTGTCCTCGGCGACGACGCTGTTTCAGAACGAGTTCGGTGTCTCGCACGTGACCCTGCAGTGCGAGCCACAGGGATTTCGCGAAAAGCCGATCACGGTCTGATGACTATGAGTGACACGATCCAGGTTGAGGTGCCAATCGAACTCGAGCACGACTGTGAAGCGTGCGTGCATCGCCTGCGCGAAGAACTTTTTCTGCATCATGGCGTGATCGGGATTGATGACACTTCGAGCCGCTCAAAGCTTCGCGTAGATATCGACCCCGTGCAGTGCTCGGCCAGCTGCCTGCTGGAGACCTCTGGCAACACGCAGGACGGCCTTCGCGATCGCTTCGCTCATGATGAACTCAGGGTGACGGGCATGGATTGCGCCGATTGCGCCAACACGATTCAGCGCGCCGTAGCTCGCGCTGAAGGCGTAAGTCATGCCGAGGTCAGCTTCCCGGCGTCCTCAATGCGCGTCGAATATGAGTCTCAATCAGTCGATCGCGCGCGAGTCACTGGTCTGGTCGAGCGGCTCGGCTACCGCGTGTCTGAAATGGACGACGATTCAACAGACACGCTGCCCGTGTGGAAGCGTGTGGAGACCCACACGTTCGCCGCCGCGGCACTGCTCCTGCTCGCCCTGTTTGTCGATTTTGGGCTCGATCTGAACACTCTCGCAGTCGTGCTGTATGGCGCGTCGATCCTCGTCGGCGGAACCCAGATCGCGCGCACAGGCCTCGCTGCCTTGTATGCGACACGCCGTCCAGACATTCGCTTTCTGATGACGATCGCAGTGACGGGCGCCGCCACGATCGGGGCGTGGCTCGAAGCCGCTCTCGTAGTGGTGCTTTTCTCCGTGGGTGAACTGCTCGAATCACGCGCTGTAGAGCATGCCCGACGAGAACTGACGGGTCTCGTCGCCCTGGCTCCAAACTTCGCAAATCTGCGACGCTCGCATTCGCATGGCGACGGCCCCGCCCACTACGAAGAATCTCAGGTGCCGGCAAGCGAGCTTAAAATCGGGGACGAAATCGTGATCCGGCCGGGCGAGGCGATTGCGGCCGACGCCGTGCTGATCGAGGGCGCTTCATCGGTCGATCAGGCTCCAATCACGGGCGAGTCCACTCCGGTGGACAAGGCGATTGGCGACGTGCTGTTTGCCGGCACGCTCAATGGCCAGGGAATGATGGTTGCTCGCGTCAGCACTGCGCCCGGTGATTCGACCCTCGCCCGCATCGCAACCCTCGTGGCAGAAGCTCAATCTCGCAAGTCGCCGTCCGAGCGCTGGGTCGACAGCTTCGCTCGGATCTACACGCCCGTCGTGATGCTCGCCTCGGTCCTCGTCGCCGCGCTCCCGCCGCTTTTGGGCGACACCAGCTTTGCGGACTCGTTCTACAGCGCGCTCGCGCTTTTGATCCTCGCCTGCCCCTGTGCCCTGGTGATTTCGACGCCGGTCGCGATCGTTTCAGCCCTGGCACGGGCATCCTCCGCGGGCGTCCTGATCAAGGGCGGCGCGCATCTCGAGATGGCGGTTTCGATATCGGCTGTCGCCTTTGACAAGACTGGGACCCTCACGGAGGGTCGACCTCGCGTGGTCGCGGTTGACGCAACGCTCGGAGAGGCAGACGAACTCCTCGCGCTCGCCGCTTCACTGGAACAGGGCTCTGAGCATCCGCTGGCCAAGGCGATTGTGTCCGAGGCGAAGAGCCGGTCGCTGCAGTTGTCGCCGGTAGAAGGATTTGAGGCGCTGGCCGGGCTGGGGGCACGCGGCACAGTCGATGGCTCTGAAATCCAGATTGGCAACACGAGATTGTTCGAGCGGTCGGATTTTCCTGACGTTGCATCGATCGCAGCCATGAAAGAATTTGCGGACGACCCGCAGACGCGAGTTCTACTCGTCCGTGACGGCGCCCTGCTCGGTTCGATCGAGCTGGCCGACACGCCCCGGCCGGAGGCAGCCCAGGCCATTAGCGAACTGCACAAGCTCGGGATCAAGCGCACTGTGATGCTCACAGGCGACAATCATCGGACGGCGCGGGCCGTGGCCGATGGCTTGGGAATCGACGAAGTGAGGGCCGAGCTCCTGCCGGCGGACAAAGTCGCTGCGATCGCCGGCCTGGGTGCTGGTACAGCCATGGTCGGAGATGGCGTAAACGACGCCCCGGCACTCGCGGCAGCGGACCTTGGTATTGCGATGGGAAGTGCTGGCAGCGCGACCGCTATCGAGGTCGCAGACATCGCCCTGATGGGCGATGATCCACGGAAGGTTGCGGAGCTGATCGCCACGGCGCGCTGGACCAAAGCCGTGGTGCGGCAGAACATTGCCTTCTCCCTGAGCACGAAGGCTCTTGCGCTGGCGTTCCTTGCCGTCGGCGCGTTACCGCTGTGGGCGGCCGTGGCTACCGATGTTGGCGCCTCGCTGGTCGTTGTTGGCAACAGTCTCAGGCTTCTGAGCCGTACCCCGGGCGGCAGATTGCGCAACACGAACGTGCTAGCAACTGCAGTCTCGGCGCGGACTGGCGAGTTCCCGATCGCAGCCAAGAATGAGCGGTGCTGCGATGACTGCTGAACCGACGCCACTCGACAGCTGCGAACAACGTCTCGTCAATCCCGTGCGAGTCGCGGAAATCCGCGGGCGCGTGCCTGCGCCTGAAACTGTTTCTGAGCTGGCGGACGTTTTTCGAGTTCTTGCTGAGCCGTCCCGCCTGGGGATCGTCGCTGCACTTCTGGAAGCCGGCGAGCTCTGCGTTTGCGACCTCGCCGCCACGGTCGGCCTCTCTGAAACTTCCACGTCACAGCATCTGCGAGTCCTGCGCAGCGGACGCACCGTACGCAGTAGGCGTGAAGGACGCATCGTGTATTACGCGCTGGATGACTCGCACGTGCGACTGCTGCTGGATGTCGCGCTCCAGCACGTCGCTCACGGGTCAGAATCGCCCGAGCACGACTGAGCGGCAACATCTGCCATATCGGCGGCCTCACAGCAAGAAGACTCCGAAAGCTCGGCTCGGTGAGCCGAACGACCTTGCCAGACACTACGGCTAACGCTCGGCGGCCACCGGCGACGGGAGTCGAAGTCGTTTCAACATGAGGGCATTCACCGCGACAATAAGACTTGACCCCGCCATCGTCAACGCGGCGATTTCAGGGCGGAGCACAAGCCCTGTGGACGGCTGGAAAACGCCGGCGGCTATCGGGAGTGCCAAAGCGTTGTACCCAATTGCCCAAGTGAGGTTCTGGCGCATTTTTCGCAACGTTCCGCGCCCGATCGTGAGTCCGATCGGAACATCCAACGGATCCGATCGCATCAGCACGAGATCCGCGGTTTCGATTGCAACGTCAGTGCCGGCACCGATGGCCAGACCGAGGTCTGCCTGCGCCAACGCCGGTGCGTCGTTCACGCCGTCACCGACCATCGCAACTTTGGTGCCGTCGGCCTGCAACTCGGCGATCTTCGCCGCCTTGTCACCGGGTAGCACCTCAGCCATGATCTGGTCGATCCCGAGCTGGTCGCCGATACGCCGCGCGGTCTCGAAGTTGTCGCCGCTGAGCATGACCACGCTCACGCCAGAATCGTGCAAGGCCGCCACGGCCGCAGCCGAAGTCGGCCGCACTGCGTCCGCAATGGCAATCAATCCAGCCACGCGGTCGTCAATCGCAACCTGCACGACTGTCTGGCCGACCTTCGCCAGCTCGTCACGTTTGGCATCCATTGCATCCGTTTTAACGCCTTGCCGATCCATGAGCGGGGCGTTGCCGACCAGGACTCGCCGCCCGTCGACAGTTGCGGAGGCTCCGTGGCCCGGGATGTTCTCAAATTCGCTGACCTTTGCCTCGGCGAGTCCGAGCTCATCCGCCCGACTGACGATCGCTTTCGCCAGTGGATGTTCTGACGACCGTTCAACCGCAGCGACCAGACGGATTAGTTCAGATTCTTCGACTGAGTCGAAAATGACTTCGGCCACCTCTGGCTCGCCTTTGGTGAGCGTCCCGGTTTTGTCCATCACAACGGTTTGGATCCGCGCCGAGGTTTCAAGGGCAGAAGCATTTTTGAAGAGGATCCCGCGCTCAGCGCCCAGGCCGGTGCCGACCATGATCGCGGTGGGCGTGGCCAGGCCCAGCGCGTCGGGGCAGGTGATGACAACGACGGTGATCGCGAAAAGCATCGCCTCGCTGAATGGGACGTCGCTGAAGACAAGCCAGGCGGTAAGCGTCCCAACGCCACCAACCAATGCAACCAGGACGAGCCAAAAAGCGGCACGATCGGCCAGTCGCTGGCCGGGCGCCTTGGAGCTCTGGGCCTCCTGAACCAGTTTCACGATCTGCGCGAGTGCAGTGTCGCTCCCTACCTTGGTCGCCCTCGCTCGTAGCGTGCCGTTGATATTGATTGTTGCGCCAGTTACTTCCGAGCCGACGGTCTTGTGCACGGGGAGAGACTCGCCCGTAACCATCGACTCATCGATCTCGCTCTCGCCTTCTTCCACCGTGCCGTCGACGGCGATTTTCGATCCCGGTCGGATGATCAGGATGTCGCCAACCTTTACGTCGGCCGTCGCCACCTCGATCGTCTCACCGTCTCGCTCGACCAGTGCCTTCGCAGGTGAGAGGTTCAACAGGGTGCGAATTGCGTCGTTGGCGCCCCCGCGGGCGCGCATTTCAAACCAGTGGCCAAGTAACACGAAGGACGCCAGCACAACTGCGGCCTCATAGAAAACTTCGCCGCCTCCGGTCAGAGTGACGCTCAGGGAAAAGACCCACCCAGACCCGACCGCCACCGCTACCAGCACCATCATGTCGAGCGTCCGAGCGCGCAGCGCTCGCACCGCTCCCGTAAAGAAGATCAGGGATGCGTAGAAGATCACTGGGAGGCTCAGCAAGAGCTGCCACACGTCATTGCGCAGGCCGAACGGCGGGGCGGCGCTGAAACCGACTACGTCGCTCCCAATCGGCGACCAGAGCACGATCGGGATCGCAAAGGCGAGAGCGACGAAGAAGCGATTCCGCATGTCCGCGACCATCGCGTCCATCGACATGCCGCCATGGCCGCCATGTCCCATCACCTCATCGGGAGACCGCATTTCGTGCGACTCGTGGTCGTGCGATTCGTGGTCGTGCGTCTCGTGGTCGTGCGTCTCGTGGTCGTGCGACTCGTGATCGTGCGATTCGTGGTCGTGCGATTCGTGGTCGGACGGATCGCCCGGTTCGGCCGCCGGGTCACACAGGTGATTTGGGACGGATTGTCCCGCACAGTGATATCCGCAGTCGTCAATTGTGCTGCGCAGATCGGCGAGCGAAGTCCGGCTCGCATCGAATCGCACAGCAGCAGTCTGCGCCACCGGGTTCACGTCTACCGACTCGACACCGTCAAGCGCTCCAAGCACGCGGCTCACCACGGCCTGTTCAGAAGCTCGCAAGATCGGCCGCACGTCGAGCACTGCGTCGCGAGAATCCGCGCTATGGGCATGAGAAGGTTTCATGAATTGATCCTATAGGTCCTCGTAAACAGTCGGTGGGCAGGGGAAACGAAGCCGAATTTCGTGCCGAGCTTTCTGCTCAGCCGTTGCCCTCGGCCTCAGTTGCGGCTTGGACTGAGCGGCCGGCGGTTGGATGGCCGGCGCGTAAAAGCACCATCAATCTCAGGCTGACGACCAGGAAGGCCAGCTCGATCAAAGGCAGCAGGCTGTCCATGTCCACACCCTCATCAAAACCGTCGCTCGGAATCAGCCACGGATGCGCGGACCCATTGGCGAGATGGAAGTTGATGTTCATCAGGATCGCACCGATCGAGCCGAGTGCGACGGCCAACCACACGACCAGTTCCGCGCGATAGCTGAGGCGGTGCCATCTGAAGAGGAGCGCGATCGCGGCTCCGATCAACGCGACACCGACCAGAAGCTCACCGACCTCAATCAAGATTCCGAAAAGCTTCGCATTCGGAATGACAGCCGAGTCGAGGAAGGATTTGTACCAACCGATCGTACCTTCGGATTTCTCCGTGAGCTCGTCTGCGAGACCGGAGGGAAAGCCTCCGCGAACCAGCTTCGTGAGGCCCGACATGAACCACTCATAGCCGATGAACGCCATAACGACGCAAAAACCTTTCAGCGCGAGACTCCCAGCGTGGGCTTCCCGAAGTTGTCTGCTTTCAGAACTCGTGTTCATTGATTTGTCCCTCAACCGTGGTGTGTTTACGTGCTCGATCAATGTCCGCCCTTCATCATCGTCATCATGACCGCCATAATGACCAAGCACCCGATCGCAATGATGAGGAACCCAGCGCTCACAACGCCGGCCAGGACCAGGCCGACCGCAACGGCGATCATCGGAACGCAGCAGGCAATCATCATCCAGTGACTGTGGCCTCCGCCCCCGCCATCCTCATCGTGCCCTGACTCGTGAGGACTCACGGCCGATCCTTGAGTGAGGGCGGAACGTGGCCGAGCCTGGAGTACAGCGGACAATGGCCCGTCGCGCCCGTGATGATCAGATCGAGGCCAGCCGCCACAAGCAACAGCTCAAGAATCACAACGATTGTGCTGTCGGCAGCGCTCAGGAGCAGCAGAACACCCGCGAGTGCTCCCAATCCTCCGACGGCCATCCGGCCGACGCGTTCTATCGATGAAATGTTCACAACTGGGCGTTTCATGCGTGTCTCCAAAGAATCAGCTCGATAGGAGCTGCTGAACCAATCTATCTCACCGGATTGAGCCGATCGCCTACTTACCTTTTCCCATATCCATCTGGCCGTTGCTCATCGACTGGTCGCCAGACATCGAGCCTGAGGCCGAGCCGGTGCTGGAGCTGCTGCCCATCTGGTCACTGTTCATCGTCTGGCCGCCGGGCATCATCATCTGGTTCGTGTTGTTGCTCGAGCCGCCGAAGATCGACGTCGCGACCGCCACCGCAACGACGCCAGCGATGACCACGGCTATCAGCAGGGTCGCCAAGTTGTTCTTTGCCACTTTGTGTCTCCTTTGATTGATCAACTGATCGGGCTACGGTGAGAAGTCCGCCCGGACGCTCCGTGAATGCGAAGATAGTCGTCCTCGCCGGCACCGAGACTGGCGAGTCGATTCTCTTCCGACCGACCCCCTTGCGGAGAGTCCTCAGCGAGATAGGGTGATCGCGTGCGCCTGAAACTGCTGCAAGTTTTTTTCGCAATCGCCGTGGTCGCAGTGGCCACAACGCTAGGCGGTTGCGGCGGGGAATCACCGTCTGCCACGACAGTCGGGGCCGACCCTGGCCCGGTCCACGTTCACGGATTAGGTGTGAACCCGGCGGACGCTTCCACGATGATCGCAACGCACACCGGAGTCTGGCGTCTGCCCAAGGGCGCAAACGCACCGACTCGAGTGGCCGATCGATTTCAGGACACGATGGGTTTCGCCATTGCCGGGCCGAACCGCTTCGTCGGATCTGGTCATCCGGATATGACCGAAGACCTGCCGCCGTTTCTCGGGTTCATCGATTCTCGGGATGCAGGCGAATCCTGGGCGAACGTTTCCCTGCTTGGGGAGGCTGATTTCCACGTCCTAGAGATCTCTGGAAGTCGCGTGTATGGATTCGGCTCGGACTTCAAACAGCGCAGTTCGCAGTTCCTCACAAGCGGAGACGGCGGGCGCACCTGGGCCAAGCGCCCCGTGCCGGAGGCGATCATCTCACTGGCGATCGATCCGAACGATCCGATGACGGTCGTTGCGTCGGGCGATAAGCGATTGTTCATGTCATCGGACGCCGGGCAAAATTGGCGCCCGGTGTCTGGCCCTGCCGGACTGCTCGTCTGGCGCCAGAAGTTGGAGATTGTCAGCCAGAAAGGCCTGGTATCAGCGACTTCGAGACCCGGCCAATCATTTCGTCGTATCGGCCGCATCGGCGGTCAGCCGGCTGCGTTTGACTCCGGCGACAACAACCTGCTGGTTGCGCTTCACGACGGCACGATCAAGGTGTCGAGATCAGGGCGTTCATGGCGGGTCCTGTACAGACCGTAGACAGAAAGAGGCAGGTTCGCTACTGCGCTGAAGCGCGTTCAAGGGCAGTCCCGGCCACGACCGCTCCGACAGCCACCACTCCGAGGACGATCAGGCCACGCTTGACACGGCGTCTCCGGTCGGAAACGAAATAGTTCCGCAGCTTGCGCTTGACAAGAGCCCAGGTCACTCGACCGAGGGCTTCATAGGCGATGTTGCTCATCCCTCAACTTACCCTTGTTGCGCGGATTCCAAGCAGGCATGAAACGGGCCCGCACAGGGCGGGCCCAATTTCAAATAAGCCGCAGACTCAGAAGCCAGCCGGGTGTCGAAGCTTGAAGCCCGACATCGTGCTCTTGGTTGGGCGCCACCGGGGCCCCTCTTCGCCAGGCCCAGCAGTGTCGAGTCGAAGGCCGGCAATCATCACGTACGCGTGCCCAGCGCTTGTGTAGACGGTCACCCATTCACCCTTTCCTGGGAGTCCCCAACTCATAAAGCCGGTCGAATTCAACGGAGTACCCTTGAGCATTCCCGCATTCCCGAGGGCATAGCTGATCGTGCTCGAGCAGTCGTATCCGTTCGAGAGCTTCTTGAAAGTCACGTGACCAGCGCCGTAGATGTATGGCTTCCGAGTGATCTTGTTCGCCGCGAGGATGGCCTTTTTGACGGCTTCCGGTGCGCCTTCCGGCGGAATCGCGGTGCGACCGTCTGCCGAAAGCTTCGCCTTCATTCCAGGCGTCGTCGCAGGTTTTGCAGGTTTCGCGGGCGTGGTTTGGAAGGCTGCGCCACCGGAGTTCGACGAGCCGTCGGCCGCTGCCTGTGCTGCGCTCGTATTGGAGATGACGAGAGCGAGAAATGCGAATGCTACAAGAGCGAAACCGGCGACCAGTCGGTCAAGGGCAGAGCGCTCGCGATTCTGTCCGAGTACGTGTGTGTGATCAAGCGGCATTCAGCCTCCTTCGTCTGCCTACCGGGTTAGCTGACGGGCTGGCGCTGAAGAAGCTTGCGCCTCCTGAGTTGCCGATGAGCCGAATGGCTCCTACAACTCAGAATTAGCCCCAAAGAACTTGGTTCCCCGGTTCACGTGTCGCACCGAAATGTGCTTACGCGATTAGGCTGCTGTTTGTCAATCTAGAAGTTCGAGATACTACACATGCCTGTCGGCGGAAACAGTCCGATCTTTAGGAAAAAGTCGGATTTACCGCTTATTTCGTGCTTATGAGCCGTTTTTCCTGCTTCGTACTTGGTAGGCCATTCTGCTCTGAAGCGTCCAAAGTTCGATGAAGCCCGGGCTTGCCTGCTGACTGAAGAGTCCACCTGACTCGGAGAAGCCGGCCAGTTCCTGGTCGTAGACGGCGTTCGGTGAGCTGCGCTTGACGACCGTGGCGCTTCCCTTGAAGAGCTTGACGGTGATCGTTCCGGTCACCTGGGCACTCACGGCTTCCATGTAGGAGTCGAGGTCCTCGCGCAGCGGCTCCCACCAGAGACCCGCGTACGCTAGAAACGCCCACTGGTTGTCGAGCTGCGGCTTGAACTGGTTCTGATGCGAGGTGCAGACGAGCTTCTCGAGCTCCTTGTGGGCGGTGAGCAGGATCGTCGCCGCCGGGACTTCATAGATGTCGCGCACCTTGAGGCCGACGATGCGGTCCTCGATGTGGTCCACGATCCCGACGCCGTGAGCGCAGCCAAGCTCGCCCGCCTTTTCGATCAGCGGCACGAGATCCATCGCCTCGCCATCCAGCGCGACCGGGCGACCCCTCTCGAACGTGATCGCAACCTCGATCGATTCGTCAGGCGCAAGCTCGGGGCGGGTGACGAGCTGGAAGACGTCATCCTCTGGCGCGGTCGCGAGGTTCTCGATGTCTTTGCCTTCTGACGAGCGGCCCCACATGTTGTCGTCGATCGAGTACGGAGCAGCTTCGGTGCCGCCGGCGATCTTGATGCCGTGCGTGCGGCAGTACTCGATCTCTTCTTCGCGACCCATCTGCCAGTTGCGTACCGGGGCGATGGTCTTGAGCTCAGGTGCGAGCGTGGCGACGGTCCCCTCAATACGCACCTGGTCGTTGCCCTTACCGGTGCAACCGTGGGCAATCGTGTCGCAGTTGTACTTGCGCGCGTACTCAACGGCGAGCTTCGCGATCAGCGGGCGGCCTAGCGCGGTGAAGAGCGGGTAGCCGCCGCCGTAGAGGGCGTTGGCCTTGATTGCTGGGAGGACGAAATCCTCGGCGAACTCTTCGCGGGCGTCAACTACGTCGCACTCTTTGGCGCCGAGGTCGAATGCCTTGCCGATTACGACGTCAAAGTCTTCTTTGGGCTGGCCGAGATTGACGCAGAGGGCGTAGACCTCGGCGTTGTACTTCTCCTGGATCCAGTGCAGCATTACCGAGGTGTCCAGGCCTCCGCTGTAGAGCAGGAGTACGCGCTTGACGTTCTCGGGGTGGGCCTCGTAGGAGGTTGTGACGATGTCGATTTGGGGATTCGCTGAGTCGCTCATGTTCGAGGGGGCAGACTAGCCGGGCCGCCGCCGTTTGCCGGGTCGTCGTCGTATTCGATATCGGCTCGGCGTGATCGTGGTCGGGTTTCGATCATCGTCGTAGGTGTAGGCGCGGGACTACCGGGGGAATACTTGTGCAAGAGCATCAAGCACCCGATCAACGTCCTCGATCGTCACTGTCAGCGGCGGCAAGAAGCGCAGCGTGGAAGGCCCGGTGGCGTTGGCGATGACGCGATGTTCGACCAGGAGATCGAGCACGATCTGTTTGGCGTCGATCTCAGAGTCGAGTTCAACGCCAATCATCATGCCGCGGCCACGGACCTCGCCGAAGCGGGCGAGCTGATCGCTGAAGTACTGACCTTTGTCGTTTGCGCTGGCTTGCAGCTCTGGGTCCGAAAGGAGGTCGAACGCAACCACAGCCGCCGCGGTGGCGACGGGATTGCCGCCGAAGGTCGAACCGTGGTAGCCAGGCTGGAGTGCCCCGGCGCAGTGTTCCGCTACGAGCATGGCGCCGATCGGCAGGCCGCCGCCGAGTGCCTTTGCGAGCGTCACGACGTCCGGCACGACCGGAGTCTGCTCATATGCGAACAGCGAACCGCTGCGCGCCAGGCCGCACTGAACCTCATCAAAGATCAACAGCGCGCCGACGGCGTCGCAGCCCTCGCGGGCGGCGATCAGCACATCATCTGGGATCGGGAATACGCCCCCTTCGCCCTGGACTGGCTCGAGTAGCACTGCGCAGGTGTCGCTGGTGATCGCTGCCGACATCGCCGCTGCGTCGTCGCTCGGCACGGTTTTGAATCCGTGGACGAGCGGCGTGAAAGGCGCTTGCTTGTCTTCCTGCGGCGTTGCCGAAAGCGCCCCCATTGTGCGGCCATGGAACGCGCGCTCGAGCACAACGATTTCACGTGCGTTGCTGACCTTGCCGTGCGCGAAGGCGCGGGCCAGCTTGATCGCAGCCTCATTCGCTTCGGCGCCCGAGTTGCAGAAGAAGACATTCGATGCGAAGCTGCGGTCCGTCAGGGCCCGCGCGAGATGCTCGGCCGGCTGGTTCCAGAAAAGATTCGACGTGTGGATCAGCTTGCGCGACTGGTAATCGATCGCCTTGACAACTTCCGGATGGCAATGGCCAAGGCTCGTGACTCCAAGCCCGCAGAGAAAGTCGAGGTACTGATGGTCCTCGGCGTCATAAAGATGAACACCTTCGCCGCGCACGAACTCAATGCCATAACGCGCGTAGTTGCCCGTCTGCGCCGAGGCCTCGCCGTAGATCTCAGGCAGCTCCATCATCGCTCTGGCTTGATCTGCGTGCCAAAGCCCTCGTCGGTGAAGAGCTCCAGAAGGATTGAATGCGGCTCGCGGCCGTCAACGATGCTGGCTGAGTTGCCCCCACCGCGGATCGCATCGATGCATGCCTGCAGCTTGGGCTTCATGCCGCCTTCGATCGATGGGAGCGCCTTTTCGACATCGTCGGTCGTGGTCTGCGAAATGAGCGACGACGGGTCTGATGGGTCCTTGAGCCAACCAGCGACGTCAGTGAGGAAGAGCGTCTTACTCGCGCCAAGCGCGTGCGCCACCGCACCAGCGGCTTCGTCGGCGTTGATGTTGTAGTCCTGGCCCTCGCGGTCGGTCCCTACCGGCGCGATCACCGAGATGTAGTCGTCGCGGATGTGGTCCAGCAGACCGGTGTTCACGTGATCGACCTTGCCAACAAATCCCACGTCATTGCCGTTCGGCATCGTCTTGCTGACGCGGAACATCCCGCCGTCGTCGCCGGAGATGCCCACCGCGAGCTGCCCGTGGCGATTGATGCGCTGGACGATGTCCTTGTTCACCTTGCCGATCAGGACCATCTTGGCCACGTCAACCGTGTCCTGGTTCGTGACGCGCAGGCCTTCGACGAACTCGACATCGAGCCCAAGCTTGTCCATGTGCTCGCTGATCTCGTTCCCGCCGCCGTGCACGATCACGGGGTGCATGCCCACGTACTTCAGCAAGACAACGTCCCGCGCGAAGCTCTCACGCAGGCCCTCGTCAACCATCGCCGCACCGCCGTACTTGATCACGATCGTCTGACCGTGGAACTGACGGATGTAGGGGAGCGCCTCTAGAAGTGTGGATACGTCGCGTGGCATAGGGCGCTCCTTAGGTCGTGTATTCGGCGTTGAGAGTTACGTAAGCGTGGCCGAGGTCGCTGAAGTAAAGAGTCGCCTCGTGACCTTCACCGGGGATGCGCACGGCGTACTCGACCTCGCGCACGCTCACTGCTTCTTCGAGCGCGGCCATGTCGAAGTCGTTCTTGATTCCGAAGGTGGCGACTTCCACTCCTTCGATCACGATGTCTATGCCCTCGGGCTTGCCCGTTGAGAGTGCCATTCCTGCGGCCTGCATGATCCGGCCCCAGTTGGGGTCGCCGCCGTTCAGTGCGGTCTTCACGAGTGGCGAGTCGGCGATCGCCCGCGCGGTTTTCTCGCAAAGCGCCGGGTCGCCGCCTGTCACGGTGATCTTTCCGATCCGGCCTGCCCCTTCGCCGTCCCGCACGAGAGAAATCGCAAGTCCTTTGAGCAAAGCGTTCAGGGCTTCGACGAGCTTTGCCTCGTCGTCGCTTCCGGGAGCCACCCCTACCCCGCTCTGACCGCCTGCCATCAGGAAAACGGAATCATTGGTCGAGAGCTGCGCGTCCACGGTCACGCGATCGAAAGACTGCGTCACGGCAGTGCCGAGCATCGCGTCGGCCTGCGCGGAGGTGATCCTGGCGTCGGTCTCGATGAAGGCGAGCAGCGTGGCGTGCGGCGCGTGGAGCGGGGCGATCATGCCTGCGCCCTTGGCCTGTCCGGAAAGGATCACGGCGCCGCCCGAGAGATCGAGCTTCAGCGTCGCCGCCTTGATCCAGAGGTCTGTCGTGCAGATGGCCTCGGCGAACGAGAGCGCGTTGTCTGCCTTCAGCTCGCGCGAGACAAGCTGCGCGCCCTTGGTCAGGTCGCGCGTATTCAGCTGCTGGCCGATCACCCCGGTCGAAGCGACTCCGACCTTGTTCTCGGGAGCTCCGCAGGCCATCGCGCCGGCGCCCTGCATGTAGAAGGCGTTGTCCCGGCCGAAAGGCCCGGTGGCGGCATTCGCGTTGCCGCTGTTCACGACGACCGCGCGCATCTGGTCGAGATCCACCCGCGTGCGGCAGACCTGGACCGGCGCAGCTGGTGCGCTGGAGATCGTGAAGCGAGCTGCTGAAGTTGTTTCCTCGGAGTCGCTGACGACGATCCCAAAGTCCACCTTGCCGCTCGGCTTGATGCCTGCGGCTACCCCGCCTGCGCGAAAGCCCTTCGGCAGGATGTTCGGATCGAGCGTCTCGATGCCGTCCGGTAGATCCACCCAGCGGCTGTCAAAGAGCGATGGGCACTCGAGCTTCTCAGGCGTAGACATCTCCGACCTCCTGGCCGGTCAGAAGTCCCGCACCCTCGCCGAGGCCGACCATCAAGTTGAGGTTCTGCACGGCAGCGCCGGCAGCCCCCTTCCAGAGATTGTCGATCGCGCTGTAGATGATCACGCGGCCGGTGTCCTGCTCTACGGCAGGGTGAATGGCGGCGAAGTTGCTGTCGCGCACGTCGCGCACGCCCGGGGCGTTCCTTACGACCTTGACGAACGGGTCAGCGGCGTAGAACTCGGTGAAGCGCGTGAAGAGCCGTTCCTGGGTGATCGGCTCTTCCGGCTGCAGGTAGACGGTCGCGAGGATCCCCTGGTCGAGCGGGATCAGGTGCGTGGCGAAACTGATGCGCTTGAGGCCACCGAGTTCCATCTCAAGCTCGGCCCGGTGACGGTGCCGCCCGACACTGTAGGGCGAGACGTTCTCGACGACGCTCACAAAGTGGGTCTTGTCGTTGGCGCCGCGACCTGCGCCAGAGACGCCGGCCTTGATGTCAACGATCACGTCGTCGGTCAGGTCAAAGACTGGATAGAGCGCCAGCAGCGCGGCAGTTGAGTTGCAGCCGGGATTGGCGACGAGGTCGGCATCCTTGATCCGCTCGCGATGCCGCTCGGTCAGTCCGTAGACGGCCTGATCAAGGAGCTGCGGCACTTCATGCGGTTGGTAGTACTCCTCGTAGACAGCCTGGGGCAACCGGAAATCCGCGGATAGATCCACGACCTTCAGGCCGCGCTCGATCAGCGCGGCGACGGTTGGCGCGGCGGCCTTGTGCGGGTATGCAACCAGCGCGGAGCCCGCCCGCGCGGCAACCGCATCGAGGTCTGGCTCTTCGATCTTCAGCGGCACGTCGTATCGCGGATGAATGCCCGAGAGCCGCTCGCCCACTTCAGAGCGTCCGGTCACGGCCGTCAGCTCAAGCTGCGGATGACGCCAGAGGATGTCTGCGGCAAGCGCGCCGGCGTATCCGGTCGCGCCGAGTACGGCAACTTTGTTTGTCGACTCAGCCACGGAGCGCGCCGCCGATCTCCTCGAGTTTTGCTGTGATCGACTTGCGGGCCTTCTCGGTCTCCTTGTCAGTCAAGGTCCGATCGGGCGCGGCGTATGTCAGGCGGATCGCGAGCGACTTCTTGCCCTCGCCCACCTGCTCGCCTTCGAAGACGTCGAAGATGCTTGCGCCCTGTAGGTACTTGCCGCCAGAGGATTCGACCGCTGCGATTACTTCTGCGGCGTCAACCGTTTGCGGCACAACGACCGCGATGTCCTCGCGCGATGGCGGGAAACTTGTGAAGCTTTCAAATGTGACTGGGTCCGGCAATGCGCCCGCGACGAGATCTAGGTTGAGCTCAGCGGCTGTTGCTGCCGTGAGGTCGTACTCCTTGGCAACAAGCGGGTGGAGTTCGCCGATGTATCCGATCGGAAGACCGTCAGCGATGAGCTGTGCTGAGCGCCCTGGGATCAAATACGGGTGGGCTTCGCCGTCTAGCGGCGCAAAGCCGATCTCAACGCCGGCGTTCGCGCCGATCGCCTCGATGATTCCCTTGAGTGCGTAGAAGTCGCCCGCTCCGGCGTCGGCGTCGCGCCACGACGGCGTGTGTGCCGGCCCGCTCAGGAACAGAGCAAGCGTTGAATACTCAACCGGCTCGGAAACCGATCCGCCATAAACCTTGCCGATCTCGAACAACCGGACTGCATCGGCGCCGCGCGCGTAGTTGTGCTGCGCGACTTCGAGCAATCCTCCAAGTACAACCGGCCGCATGACCGACTGGTCTTCAGAAAGTGGATTCGCGATCTTCAACCGCCCGCCAGGCAGCGAGCCGCCAGGCGCAAGCCGGTCGAGTGACGCATCGCTCGTGAAGCTCCATGTGATCGCCTCGCTGTATCCGTTGCCGACCAGCAGGTCCTCGAGCCCACGCTTGAGCTTCTGCGAAGGCGAGAAGCTGCCGATCGCGCTCGGCGCAGACGGCAGCGTCGCCGGGAAGCTGTCAACGCCCTGGATGCGGGCGACTTCTTCGATCAGGTCGGCCTCGCGGGTCACATCTGCTGCCCGGTAGTGCGGCGGCGTCGCCAGCAAATTCTCGCGGTTGATCTCAATGGTGAATTCGAGTCGCTCCAGAATCTCAGCGCAGCGCGTGATCGGAATGTGGGTGCCAAGCAGTCCCTCGACGCGGGCTTCCCGCAGCTCGATCGGCTGCACATCGGCAATCTCTCCGGCCACGTCGATCGTCGCGCTCACCAGCGTCGCGCCGGTCAGTTCAACCATCAGCTTCGATGCAATTTCTTGAACCTCGAGCGGCAACCGCGGCGAGAGGCCCTTCTCAAAGCGCCCACTTGCCTCGCTGCGCAACGCAAGCTTCTGGCTGGTGCGATGGATATTCGGTCCATTCCAGGCAGCGACTTCGAGCAACACGTTCGTCGTCTCGGCCGAAACCTCACTGACCTGACCGCCCATCACTCCGGCAATTCCTGTCGGACCTTCGGCGTCGCAGACGACCAGCATCTGGTCGTCGAGGGTCCGCTCAACATCATCAAGAGTGGTGATCTTCTCACCGTCTGTCGCGGCGCGCACGATCAGCTTGCCGCCGCGGATCTTGTCGAGATCGAAGGCGTGCATCGGCTGCGAGGTCAGAAGCATCACGTAGTTCGTGATGTCCACGACATTGTTGATCGGGCGTTGACCGGCGGCGGACAGCCGCTCCTTCAACCAGAGCGGCGAGGGGGCGACCTTCGCGCCACGGAAGATCCGCGCGGTGAAGCGCGGGCAGAGCGCGTGGTCCTCGACGGTGATGTCGAAGGTCTCGTCGCCCTCGGGCGCAGGGCCGGTTTCCAGCTGTGCAAGCGGGTTTCCGGTGATCGCGTGCACTTCACGCGCGACGCCGTGTACACCCAGGCAGTCTGGCCGGTTGGGCGTGATTTCAAGTTCAAGTACGTCCTGGCCGGGTGAAAGGACCTCAGACAGTGCAGTGCCGGGAGCAACTTCCTCAAGCTGCATGATCCCGTCGTGATCTTCGCTCAACTCAAGCTCGCGCTCGGAAAGGATCATGCCGTTGCTCTCCACGCCCCGCAGCTTCGCCCTCTTGATCTTCGTGCCGTCGGGCATGACTGCGCCGGGATGCACAACGGCCACGGTCTGACCGGCGTCCACGTTGGGCGCGCCGCAGACGATCGTCACGGGCTCGCCCGCTCCAACATCCACCGAGCAGACGCTCAGCTTGTCGGCGTCAGGGTGTTTCTCGCGCGTGAGCACTTTGCCCACGACGAAACCTTCATCAGAAGCCGCCCCATGCCGGGCGATCCGTTCAACTTCGGTGCCGGTCATCGCCAGCCGCTCGGCCAGCTCGGCGATCTCCATTCCAGAGTCGCAGTATTCGTTCAGCCAGTTCATCGGAACGCGCATCAGTAACCGCCCGCCGCGAACTGCGACAGGAGCCGCAGGTCGTTTTCATAGAAGAGCCGCAGGTCCGGGATGCCGTGCTTCAGGAATGCGATTCGCTCGACACCCATGCCGAAGGCGAAGCCCTGGACGGTCTCTGGGTCGTAGCCACTCTCACGCACGTACGCGAAAACGTTCGGATCGACCATGCCCGCACCGAGAACCTCGATCCAGCTGGTGCCCTTGCAGAGGTTGCAGCGCGAGCCGTCGTTCAGGTAGCCCTTGCCGCTGCACTTGAAGCAGGAGACATCGACCTCCACAGAAGGCTCGGTGAACGGGAAGAAGTGCGGCCGCAGGCGCAGGTCGCGCTCCTCGCCGAAGATTGCCCGGGCGACTTCAAGCAGCGTTCCGCGTAGGTCGCTCAGAGTGATGCCTTCATCCACCGCGAGTCCTTCGATCTGGTGGAACATCGGTGTGTGGGTTGCGTCCGAGTCGCGGCGGTAGACCTTGCCGGGCACGATCACGAAGACCGGCGGTGGGTGCTGCTCCATCACCCGGATCTGCACGGGCGAGGTGTGCGTGCGCAGCAGCACGTCGTCTTCGAAGTAGAAGGTGTCGGTCCACTCGCGGGCCGGGTGGTTTGGCGAGTGGTTCAGCGCATCAAAGTTGTAGCGGACCATCTCGACCTCGGGGCCTTCGGCGACTTTGTAGCCCATGCCGATGAAGACGTCCTCGATCTCGCGGCGGACGCGGGTGATCGGGTGGAGCGCGCCGCCGCCAGCAACCGGCGAGCCGGGCAACGTGATGTCGATGCGGTCGTTCTCGAGGAGCTGCGTCAGCGCAACCATCTCAAGCTCATGCTGGCGCGCGTTCAGCAGCGATTCGAGCTTGCCGCGCGCTTGGTTTCCGGCCTTGCCGACCGGGCCCTTCTCTTCCGGGGGAAGCGACGCGATCGACTTCAGGATGTCGTTCAGCTCGGCCTTGCGACCGAGATAGTGGATGCGCACGTCTTCCAACTCGGCAAGCGTCGCCGCCGAACCGATGGCCGAAGCTCCGGCGCTCTCAAGTGATTGGATTTTCTCGATATTTGACGACATCTCAGGCTTGATTCTCAGTTGACTGCGTGATTCCCGCAAGTTGGTACAAAGCGACCGTTGCTGCCATTGCAACGTTCAGAGACTCGGGGCCGGTTTCGAGCATCGGGATGCACGCCACGATGTCCGCGCGCTCGAGCGTTTCGGGGGCCAGCCCCTCCCGCTCTGCGCCTGCGCAGATTACGACAGGGCCATCAACCTCAACGTCTGCGATCTCGATGTCGCCGGCGCCATCGAGGGCGACGATCGTTGCGCCTGTTTCGGGCAGCTCCGCGTTGACAATCGGCGGCTTCATGAACGTCGCCCCCATCCCCGCGCGCAGAGCCTTTGGCGACCACGGTTCGGCGCAACCCTCGCCCAGCAGCACTGGAGAGTCCGAGAAGGCGCCGGCCGACCGGATCAACGTGCCCAGGTTTCCGGGGTCGGATACGCCCTCGACGTAGAGCGCCAAGTCGCCGAGCTCGAAATCGGAAGCCTCGTATTCGTCAAACACCGCAATCGCCCGCGTGCCAGAGCCAAGACCAGAGGCATCGGCAAGCACGGCGTACTCAACAGCCCAGGCCGACGGCTGCTCGCTGATCCACTCAGGAACGTCCGGCGCGTGAAAAATCCGATCCGGCACCCACCCGGCTGCCAACGCAGCGCCGATCAGATCCTCGCCCTCGGCGACGAACTGATTCCGGCGCATGCGAAAGCGCTTCTCCTGAAGCTTTTTCAGATCTTTGATCTGCTGGTTGTCTTTGGAAGTAATCACGGAGTCCTCAAAAGAGCAATAAAAAGGGCGCCTTGCTGTGCAGGGCGCCCGGGTCAGTCGGATGCAAGAGGTGCTTGATCAGCAGCTCAGGCAACCGCCTCGCGGGCGGCGTCGGTAAAGCGTCGGAATGCCTCTGTGTCGTGCACAGCGATGTCAGCGAGCATCTTGCGGTCGACCTCGATGCCGGCCTTGTTCAGGCCGTTGATCAGCTGCGAGTACGTCATGCCCTCTTGGCGAGCGGCAGCGTTGATACGCGTGATCCAGAGGCGACGGAAGTCGCGCTTCTTGTTGCGACGGTCGCGATAGGCGTAGCTGTCTGACTTGAGCAGCTGCTCCTTCGCGCGCTTGTAGCTGGAGTTCTTCTCTCCGCGATAACCCTTGGCGCGCGCCAGCACGGCCTTGCGGCGACGGCGTGATGCGACTGCGTTTGTTGAACGGGTCATACGGAAACTCCTGAAAGGTTTTTACTTACCGAGCAGCTTTTTGATGCGCGGTGCGGTGTCTTTGTCCATCGTGATCGGACGGGCAAAATCACGCTTGCGCTTCGCTGACTTGTGCTCAAGGTTGTGCGAGGACATGCCGTGGCGGCCACGGATTTTGCCCGTTCCGCTGACAGTGAAGCGCTTTTTGGCGCCGGAATGATTCTTTTGCTTAGGCATATCGACCGCGTATTAAAGCACACGGGGCCCGTGAGCAAAAGACGCGGCGCCTGATGCGCTAGAAGACCGCGACGTTAAACGGAAAAGCGCCGAAGGCTACATAAGCACCGCTCAAGTTTAACACCGCAGTCTGAACGACAGTCCCACCCTCGCCGCCGATCGAGCATCCGGATGAGGGCTTGACCCCAGCGACCGTGAGCTGCGCTACGGTTTCATTCCAGACAGTGGTGGTCGGACTCCCATTGGTCGCACTCGCGATCACGCCGATGGCGCCAGGAAACACAATGCAGGTTTGTCCGGTGTTCACCACCTGCCATTTGATCCCACTGGGTGTTATACCGCTGGTGGCGTCCTGCGGGTTGATGAAGCCATAGGCCTTCGCCGAGCCAGCGGGTCCTTGGGGACCCTGAGGACCGGACGGGAGCTGCCCGGACTTGAAGTCTGCTGCGAGTAACGAGCGATCCTTCACCTTCGGGCTGGTGACTGCGTTCTTTTTGATCGCCGCGCTCGTCACGGAGTTCTTCTTCAACGCCGTTGAAGCGGCAAAAGCTCCCCCAGTCATGGCAAACACAAGCGCCAGGGTGGCGACGATGTTCGCATAGGTCAGGTGATGACGAAGAGCCGACTTCTGAGTGCGCATTGTTCAATCCCTCTGAGTGAATGAAACTACCTAATACGAGAACATACACGGCCAGAGACACGCGCGTCGGTCAGACCCGGTGCGGTCAAGACGCTTCGGTGTTGCCGATCACCTCGGCTGCTTCTGCGGCCTCTTCGGCCTTCATCGCCGCAACGCGCTCCTCGTGGGCAGCGGCCTCAGCGGCCTTGCGCTCGCGCTTGGCCTTCTTCGACTCTTCCTCGTGCTTGGCGACGTCGTCGGCGTGTTGCTTGATCGCCTCTTTGGTCGGACCGAGAACCATCGTCATGTTGCGGCCCTCCTGAAGCGGGTGCTGCTCGATCGTGCCGAGCTCCTTGACCTCTTCGGCCAGCTTCATCAAAAGGTCGCGGCCGCGCTCGGGATGTTCGCGCTCGCGTCCACGGAACATGATCGTGACCTTGACCTTGTCCGCGTGCTTGAGGAAACGCGTGACGTGGCCCTTCTTGGTGTCGTAGTCGTGAGTTGCGATCTTCGGGCGAAGCTTGATCTCGCGGATCGTGATCTGCGTCTGGTGCTTCTTGGCCGACTTGGCCTTCTGCGCCTGCTCGTACTTGTACTTCGAGTAGTCGAGGACGCGACAGACCGGAGGACGCGCGTCGCCGGCGACTTCGACCAGGTCGAGGTCGCGCTCCTGCGCGTACTTCAAAGCTTCTTCGATCGGCAGAACGCCAACCTGGGAACCGTCATCACCAATCAGTCGCACTTCCTTGACGCGGATGCGGTCATTGATGCGTGTGTTGTCCCGCTCTGGGGGACGACGGTCAAACCTGCGAGGAACTGCCACTAGCTAGCGCCTACCTGCGCGGCTTGGGCCGCGTTGATTGGTTGAGGTGTGGGCGCTGCAAAAAACAAGTGGACCAAGGATAACGGGTCTAGCGCTCTCGGCGCGTGACTTCGCCGATCAATGCGTCAATCGCGTCCTGAATTGGGACGCGTTCGCCGTCCTCGGTCTGGTGTCGCTTGCGCGGCGCGATGGTGCCTGACTCAACTTCCTCGTCGCCCACAACCCACATGTACGGTGCCTTTGCGAGCTCTGCCTCGCGGATCTTTTTGCCGACGGATTCAGTGCGCGTGTCGACATCTGCGCGCAGACCGTCTTCAGCCAACCGAGCTGCGAGCTCCTGCGCCTCGCCGTTGTGCTTGTCGCTGACGGGGATGAGTTGCACCTGCGTCGGCGCGAGCCACAGCGGAAAGTCGCCACCGAAGTGTTCGATCAGGATGCCGATGAAGCGCTCGAACGAGCCGAACAGCGCGCGGTGGATCATCACCGGTCGCGGCGTGTCGTCGTTCGGGCCGGCGTAAGTCATGTCGAAGCGCTCGGGCATCTGGTAGTCGAGCTGGATCGTTCCGAGCTGCCAGCTACGGCCGAGTGAGTCGCGCATGTGCATGTCGATCTTCGGGCCGTAGAAGGCGCCGTCGCCCGGGTTGATCTCGTACTCGAGGCCCTTGTTGTCGAGCGCGCCCTGGAGCGCGCCCTCGGTCAGGTCCCATTGCTCGTCCGTGCCAAGGCGGTTCTCCGGGCGCGTCGAGAGCTCGAGCTTGTACTCAAATCCGAAGATCTCGTAGATGTAGAAGGCGTGATCGATGATCCCCTGCACTTCTTCCTGAATCTGATCCTCGGTGCAGAAGATGTGCGCGTCGTCCTGGGTGATGTGGCGGACGCGCATCAGGCCGTGCAGCGTGCCGGAGGGTTCGTGGCGGTGCACGAGGCCGGCCTCAGAGAGGCGGAGCGGCAGATCGCGGTAGCTGCGGCGATCGTCCTTGTAGATCTGGATGTGCGCCGGGCAGTTCATCGGCTTCAAGCCGAACTGACGATCCTCGACCTCGGTGAAGTACATGTTGTCGCGGTACTTGTCCCAGTGACCGGACTGCTTCCAGAGCTCGGCGTCGTAGATGATGGGCGTGCGCACCTCTTGGTAGCCGCGAAACACGTTCTGCTCGCGCCAGAGGTCTGCGAGCGCGTTCCAGATCTTCATGCCGTTGGGGTGCCAGAAGGGCGAGCCAGGTGAAAGTTCGTTGAAGCTGAAGAGGTCGAGTTGCTTGCCGAGGCGGCGGTGGTCGCGCTTCTTGGCCTCCTCCAGATTGTGCAGGTGCTCGGCGAGGTCTTCTTTCGAGAGGAACGCCGTGCCATAGATGCGCGTGAGCATCGTGCGGTCCGAGTCGCCGCGCCAATACGCGCCGGCGATGCTCGTGAGCTTGAAGGCCTTGATCTTCGAGGTGTCGGGCGCGTGCGGTCCGCGGCATAGGTCGGTGAAGGGGCCGTTGGTGTAAAGGCTGACGGTGTCTGCGCCCTCGTTTTTGATCAGGTCCTCGATCAGCTCAACCTTGTAGTCCTGACCTTCGCGGGCGAACTTGTCCATCGCCTCGCCGGTCGTGACGTCCTGCCGCGTGAACTGCTCCTTGGCCTTGATGTGCTTCTTCATCGCGGCCTCGATGCGCGGGAAGTCGGCGTCAGAGATCTCGGCGCCGTCCGGGAATTCAAAGTCGTAATAGAAGCCGTTCTCGATCGGAGGACCGATGCTGATCTTCACGCCGGGATAGAGCTCCATGACGGCGGCTGCGAGTACGTGCGCGGTGTCGTGCCGAACGAGCTCAAGGGCTTCGGGCGAGCGACCCGTGATTATGTTGATCTTTGCGTCGTCGGGCAACGGGCGCGAGAGATCGCGCAGGTCGCCGTTGACCTCGATTGCGAGAGCAGCGCGCGCGAGGCCTTCGCCGATCGCCAGAGCGGCATCTCCCCCGGTCGCGCCTTCGGCGAGGTCTAGAACCGTGCCGTCTGGAAGCGTGACATTCATCGGCCGGGATCGTAGATCACCGCGCAGGTAGCCGATCAATCCGCAATGATGGGCGCGTGGCTGCTGCAAACAATCCCCGAGAGGAATCCCGTAAATATGTCTGACTTTCCAGAGGTGAATTCCGTGCCGGATTCATCGTTCGCTCTGCCGCCCGACTCCGTCGCGTACTACGCCGATAATCAGGAGCACCGCAGCCGGCTGACGACTTTCTTCCGCTTCATCACCGTGATCCCTCACCTGATCTGGCTGATGATTTACGGAATCGCCGCGTACTTCGCGGTCATCGTCGCTTGGTTCGCAATCGTGTTCACGGCCAAGTACCCAGAGGGTCTGTACAAGTTCGTCGCCGACTTCCACCGGTACTACGCGCGTGTCTATGCGTACGAGTTCCTGGTCACTGACAAGTTCCCAATGTTCAACGGAAATCCGGATGAGCCGTACGCAGCCCACTTCCTGCTCGGTCCGCCGAAAGAGAAATACAGCCGCGCCAAGACGTTCTTTCGCGCCATCCTGATCATCCCGTTCGCGATCGTCGCGTATGTGCTGTCCATTGTGCTCCAGCTTGTCGCGATCGTCGCCTGGTTTGTGATCGTGATCACCGGCAAGCAGCCGGACGGCATCCAGGGCGCCCTGAACTTCTCGATGGGCTTCCTGATTCGCACCGGCGCGTACTACGCGCTACTCACCGAAGACTGGCCAAAGTTCTCAGACGACGAGGTCACGCGCAAGCTCAACGAGCTCGGATACGCCGGCACGATCCCGCCGTCAGACGGTCCAGCTGCTGCGCCTGCCGCTGCCGCTCCGGTCGAGCCTACGCCGCCGATGCCTCCGGCTCCGCCAGAACCGCCGACACCGCCAACCGTCTAACCGTTCCCGCAGTACCGAGTCACCACGCCGGCTTCGACCTGCGTGTTGACTCGGTCCGGGTTGTAGTCGGCCGTCGCCGCAAGTGGTTTGCCATCTTCCGCGACGACGCGCACCGTCCAGCCCTTTCTTTCGGCCCAGCTCTCAACTTCGACCAAGGTTTTGCCTTCTACGTCTGAGAGCGAAAAGCCCTCCGGCTCGCCGCGCGTGCACTCAAATGCGTTGGGCGGTGCAGGCGTTCCGCCCGAGCCGGTATCCGGACCAGTGTTGTTGGCGAGGATCAACACGAGCGCGCCCAGCGCGATCGCCAGGAATACGAAGATCACCCACATCGGGTGCTGGTGGTTCTGGAACTTGCCGTGGTAACCGCGGTGCGGTTTCATGCGCGCCAGTCTAAGGCTGGGCGCGGCGCAAGTGGTACAGCGCGATTCCTGCTGCGACCGACACGTTGAGCGATTCCTTTTCGCCGAACTGCGGGATCTCGACGATCGCGTCGCAGGAGTTCAGCGTCTCGGTCGCGATTCCCCGCGTCTCGCTGCCGAGCAAAAGGGCGATGTCGCCGGCTGCGTTTTTGAGGTCGAAGAGCTCGATCGAGCGATCGTCCTGCTCGAGCGCGAAGGTCTGCGCGCCCTCCGGCAGCATCGCGAGCGCCGCGTCGATGTCCGCTGCGTGAGCAAACTCAACCGTCGCATCCGCGCCGAGCGCAGTCTTCTGGATCGCTTTGTTGTTCGCGCTGATGACCACCGGGCTGCGGTCGTCGCCGGGGCCGAGATAGGGATACGGCGTGATTCCCGCGCAGATGAGGCGGCCGCCGCCGACGGCATCAAGCGTGCGCGCGATCGCTCCCACGTTGTAGGTGCTGCGAATGTCGTCGAGGATCACGGTGATTGACATTGGACAGGAGATTACGGGCGCCGAGAAGGCTCGGTAGTCTGAGAGGCATGCTTCGAATATTGCGTAGAGCTGTGGTGGTGGCCGCGCTCGCAGCACTGCTTGCGGCGACCACGTCCTCAGCTGCGGTGACGGTCGGAACCGCCTCGCCGGGTGGACCGATGAGCGGCGGCGTGACCGGCTGCTTCGTCGCGGTCACGGACACGCCAGTCACATGCTCGATCATCATGTCAACGCTTCCTGCCGTGGACTGGGCGCCAGGGGGCCTCTCGGCTCCCTCCTCCGGCGTGATCACGCGTTGGCGAATGTCAATCGGCGCATTCACCAATCAGACGATCACGGTTGCGCCTCAGGTGTACTCGATCACCGGCGCCGGCCTGAACGGGCGCTACACCGCGCTGCGCACAGGAGCTTTCCGACCAGTCCCCGAGAGCGGCGGCGCGCTCACGTTTCCCGAGCGCCTGGCCATCGGCACCAACGATCGCATCGGACTATCGCTCACGATCAACGGCCCCGCGGGTTCGAACCCATTCGTTCTGAGCCCGACCACCAATCCCTCATCGGCCTATTTCTACGCCTTCACACCTGCGCTCGCCGACGGCGACTTCTTCCTCACGAACGGGCTCGTGAGTGGCATTTCAACGCGGATCGTGCTCAACGCCGACGTGGAGCCAGACATCGATTTCGACGGCTTCGGCGATGAAACCCAGGACGGCTGCCCGCAGCGCGCTGACGTATCGGGCGCTTGTCCGCCGCCGGTGATCGGTACGCCGGTGTACTCGAAGGGCAGCTTCATCTTCACGTCAGACATCGCCGCGAAGGCGACCACCACGCTGTTTCGCGCGACGGCGGGCCGCAAGGTCGGCAAGAAGTGCAAAGCCAAGGCCACGAAGGGCAAGCGCTGCACGATCTACACGAAGTTCGCCGAGTGGAAAGACGACGTGACCCCGGGCAGCAACACGATTTCCTACGCCTACAAAGTCGGCGGAAAGACGCTCAAGCCGGGCAAGTACAAAGCCACGATCGTGATCGTCAGCGCTCAGAACACGTCGTCGACCACCGACGTGAAGTTCACGGTCACGAAGCCCAAGAAGAAGAAGTAACGCCGCGGCGCGCCGGGGCTAAAGCCCCAGCGTCGCCCCGATGATCTCGCGTTGGATCTCGCTGGTGCCGGCGAAGATTGTTCCTACCAACCCCGCGCGAACGTGCTTCTCCATGTCGTACTCGAGCGCGTAGCCGTAACCGCCCATCATCTGCATGCCTTCCAGCGAGATGTATTTGGCGACCTCGGTGCTCTTGAGCTTGGCCATCGAGGCCTCCTTCGCGAACACGCGGTTCGGGTCCTCGTCGATCTGCTGCGCGATGTCGTAGATCAGCAGGCGCAGGCATTCGAGCTCGGTTGCCATGTCGGCGATCCGGTGCTTCAGGGCCTGGAAGGATCCGATCGGACGACCGAACTGCTCGCGCTCCTTGACGTACTTGAGCGTGTCATCGAACGCGCGTTGCGCGATCCCGAGATACATCGCCGAAAGGATCATCCGCTCGCTGTTGAGACCTGTCATCAGTTGCATCCAGCCTCCACCCTCTTCGCCGAGCAGCGCCTCGTCGGGCACGAAGCAGTCGGTCAGGAAGATGTCGTTGACCTCGTGCGGGCCGGCGAGCGTCGGGATCGGGCGGATCTCCATGCCCTCGGTGCCGGCGGGGATGCCGAGCATCGTGATGCCTTCGTGCTTTGAGCCAGAAGAGTCCGTGCGGACGATCGTGAGAATGTTGGCGCTGACCTGGGCGTTCGAGCACCAGGTCTTCTGGCCGTTGATCACGTAGCCGCCGTCGACCTTCTCGGCGCGGCATTGCAGTGATCCGACGTCGCTTCCGGAGCCGGGCTCACTCATCACGATCGCCTCGACGTTGCCTTCGCAGATGCCGCCGAGGATGTTCTTCTTCTGCTCCTCGGTGCCGTGGCGCTGGTAGGCGCCCTGGACGATCGCGGTGGTGCCAAAGCCAGCCGCCGGGATCATTCCGCGAGAGATGCCTTCGAGGAAGATGGTCTGGTCGACCATGTTGCCGCCGGCTCCGCCGTATTCCTCCTCGATCGAAACGCCGGTCCAGCCGAGTCCGCCGAGCTTTCGCATGATGTCCATGTTCGTGGGCTCGGTGCCCTCGGCCGTGAGGATGTGACGCTGTTCGAGCGTTCCGCATTCGCGGGCGGCGAACTCGTCGATCGCGTCGCGGAATGCGATCTGCTCAGGTGTGAACGCGATGCCCATTATGCGGCGACCGGAGACTTGACAGCAGGCTTGTAAACGGTGACAACGGCTGCTCCGCCGAGACCGATGTTGTGCTGCAGGCCAACCTTGGCGCCCTCGACCTGGCGCTTGTCGGCGTCGCCGCGGATCTGCCAGGTCAGCTCGCTGCACTGCGCAAGCCCTGTCGCGCCGAGCGGATGGCCCTTGCTGATCAGTCCGCCGGATGGGTTCACCACCCACTTGCCGCCGTAGGTGGTGTCCTCGGACTCGACCAGGTCGTGCCCGTGACCGACCTCGGCCATGCCCAGCGCCTCATACGTGATCAGTTCGTTGGCGGAGAAGCAGTCGTGCAGCTCGATGACGTCCACGTCTTCGATCGTCAGGTCCGCTTCTTCCAGCGCCTGCTCCGCAGCGGTCTTTGACATGTCAAAGCCGACGAGGTTGATTGAAGACGCGCCCTCGAAGGTGCTCTCCATGTCCGTGACCATCGCCTGACCGGCGATCTCAACTGCCTTGTCCCAGAGGTCGTGCTCGTCCACGAAGCTCTCGCTCGCGATGATCGCCACGCCTGAGCCGTCGGAGGTCGGCGAGCACTGCAGCTTGGTCAGCGGCGTGTGGATCTCCTTGGCTTCCTTGATTTCGTCGAGCGTGTACTCGTCCTGGAACTGCGCGTACGGATTGTTCACCGAGTGCTTGTGGTTCTTCCAACCGATCCACGCGTAGTGCTCGGGCTTACTGCCGTACTTCTCCATGTGCTCACGGCCGGCGTTGCCGAACATCTGTGGCGCCGGCGGGGACTCTTCCCAGCCGCCTCGGCCTTCGATCATCGTCATCACGTGTTTGTCCAACGGGTTCGTCCGATCGAGAAATTTTGCCCCCAGCGAACCCTTCTCCATTTTTTCGAAACCAACTGCGATCGCGCAGTCGGCGAGGCCACCCTTGACTGCCTGGCGTGCCATGTAGAGGGCCGAGGATCCGGTCGAACAGTTGTTGTTGACGTTTACGACCGGGATTCCAGTCAGCCCGAGTCCATAGATTGCGCGCTGGCCTGACGTGCTGTCGCCGTAGCAATAGCCCACGAATGCCTGCTCGATCTCCGTGTAGTCGATGCCCGCGTCTTCTAGCGCTTTGGTGCCGGCCTCGAGCACCATGTCCGGGTAGTCCCATTCCTTGGAGCCCGGCTTTTCGAACTTGGTCATACCCACACCGATCACGAACGTGCGGTTGCCCCTGTGCTTCGACATCGATCTACTCCTGTGTAAGTTTTGTTTCGCTTGTTGAGCGTTCAGCAAGCGGGATAGTAACGTGTCTGCTCACAGATGGAAGCCGCAGCGAGAAATATGCGCCAGATCCAGGCCGACGAGGCGCGCATCGCGCTGATCGAGGCCGCCTCCACCCTCTTCGCCGAGCGCGGCTACCACGACAGCAGCGTCGCGGCGATCGGCGAGCGCGCCGGGGTTTCACGCGGGCTCGTCAACCATCACTTCGGCTCGAAAGAGAACCTCCTGACGGCCGTGATCGAGGCGCACATCCACGAATGGGAGCACGAAGTCGTCGCTCCGGCGATCGCCGACAAACAGGGCCTCAATGCCCTCCGCGCGATCATCTTCGCTCACTGCGAGCTGGCAAAGCGGCGACCTGAACACCTGCTTCTTCTTTACAGATTGATGGGCGAAGCGCTTGACCCGCGCAACAGCCTCGGCGATGCATTCGCCGCCGTTCACAAGCGCTGGCGCGAGCAGGGCAAGTACTGGTGGGATGAGGGCGTCGCAAACGGTGAGATCGACGGATCAATAGATCAGGACGCCAACGCCTCGCTGATCATCGGCACCGTTCGCGGGATCACATTCGACTGGCTGACGGCGCCGGGGAGCTTTGACCTCGACGCCGCCTACGAGCAGTTCTGGACGATGCTCGTCGCTTTCCTCACACCCCGCTGAGGGCTGCCTCATCAATCGACTTCGGTCGTCCGAAGATCGAAGCAAGCACGATGCTCGATTCGTAAAGAATCACCAGCGGCACCATCGAGATCACCATCGACACGGGGTCAGTGCCGGGCAGCAGCATCGCCACGATGGCGATCGCAACAACTGCTGGGCGCCGGGATCGACGCATCTGCTCGGGCGTCGTGACGCCCAATCGCGATGCGCCGATCGCGACAACCGGCATTTGGAAAAGCACTCCCATCATCACGAGAGTCATCGCCGCGAAGCTGTAGTAATCCTTCGCTCGAACCAGGATGTCGAACTGGTCATCGTTGAAGTTCAGGAGGAAGTCCACCGCTGCCGGCAGGACCACGTAGTAGCTGAACACAACGCCGCCGACAAACAGCGCCGGCACCATCAGGAGCAGCGGGGCCGCCACTCTGCGCTGGTCTGGACTGACCACCGGCGCCATGAAAGCGTAAAGCTCCCAGAGGATCAGCGGCAGAGAGATCAGCAGCGCGGCGTAGGCCGAGATCGTCATCGTCGTCATGAAAGCCTCACTGACGCCGAAGGTCGTTGGCTCCTTCCCAGGCGGGATTGGGCCGTTCAAGATGTTGAGGATTTCGTTGTTGAACGTGAACGCCAGCGCAAGCGCGGCCACGAAAACGATCGCGCAGATGATCAGACGATCTCTCAACTCATCGAGGTGGTCGACCATCGAAAGCTCTGCGTCGACCGCGATTGGTTTGCCCGCCTTGCGCATCGGTTCTACGCCGGAATCTTCACTCGAGTCGGCTCTTCGACCGTTTCGACTTCCGTCGCCACGACGGTCACAGGCTCGGGAAGTGCGATGTCGTCGGCTTCCCTTTCCTTCTCGTCGTTGTCTCCGCCGATCGAGCTCTTGAATTCGCGGATGCCCTTGCCGATCGACGCGCCCATCTCGGGGAGTCGCTTGGGTCCAAAAAAGATCAGTGCGATCGCCAGGACGACGATCAGTTCCATGGGTCCGATGTTCGGCATTGCTGCCTCCTTAGGTTGAGTTTCGGACGGTTCTTGTATCGGGGTTTCGGCGCCCGGCGCGATCTGGATCAGTCGAAAGGAAAAGAGGCCGTCAGGTGATCCGGGCCACCCCGACCGCCGTAACCCCGCCATCGGAAGCTCACCTCCTTTCGGCTCACGGGCCTTGGATTCTGTTGAAGAAGTCCCCGCAAATCCACTCAATGGAGGCATTTCATGTCCGCAGTAACAACCCCAGATCTAAGTCCGGTCTACCGGGCAATTGACTCGGAATTCGAAGACGAATCGGCGCACACGCGCCGTAAGTTTGTGGCCGGCGCCGCGGCGATGATCGGCAGCGCAGGACTGCTCTCGATCCCCACCGAGGCGTTCGCCAAGAACGACGCGAAGACGATTCTGAACATCGCTGCCACGGCTGAAGTTCTGGCAACGATCGTCAACACGGTCGGTGCAGAAACAGTCCCGCTTGACGACGTGACCAAGCTGAACGTGCAGAACGCCGCGTTCCAGGAACTAGACCACTACAAGGTCCTCCGCTCGATCGGCGCAAAGCCGGCGACGAAGAAGATCTGGGTCCCTGACGCAGTGTTCGCCAGCAAGGACGGTCTTCTGAACACACTGGTTGCCGGAGACAGCATCTTTGTCACGGCGTACCTGATCGGCGTCACGGCATTCGCCCGCGCCAAGAAGTCAACTGAGGCTCGCTACGCAGCCGAGATCATGGGCGTCGAGTCCGTACATCGCGCGCTTGCACTCCAGTCGCTCGGCAAGCCGGGCAACGACCTTGCGTTCGCCGAGTACTCATTCACGAAGATCGAGACCGCAGTGAAGAAGCTGCAGGGCGCGGGCTTCGGCTTTGGCGAGATGAGCAAGGCCCCCGGCAAGTTCTACGACTTCAACGAAGTCAGCAAGCGCACGCCGAACACCGGACAGGTCAAGTCACTCAAGCCTCGCTGATCCAGTTGCGAGTAGACAAAAGCGGGCCGTGCTGAGAAGCGCGGCCCGCTCTGTCGTTTAAGTCATGGACTCAGACGCGGAGAAGTTCGTGCGGAAGCGGCGATCCGTCGCGGTCGCCAGCGGCGAATTGCGGACGCTCATCCGAAGCGGCCTGGCCGGGAGTGCGCAATGGGCGCTCTGCAGCTCGAAGCTGAAGCGGCGACGGAGCGCGGCCGGCGGCGTGCTGCGAAGGCATGCGCTGGACGAGCGGCACGCGCTCAACCTGCTTGACCTTCACGGCCTGCGGCTTCTTGGCGCGGTGCGGTAGCTCCTTGGGTCCGAAGACCACGAAGACAGCAACCACCGCGAGGATGATTTCGAGCGAGCCAATTTCCATTGGTTGGATCCTTCCGAGAATGGAGTGAAAAACCGAGAGAGGTCAGGCGGCCGAGTGCCGTAGAACTCTGAGGGACCCAATGTATGAGGCGATCTTCGAAAATGCAAACACATTCTGAACATCAGCGTTCGCGACGCGCGCCGGCGGACCCCAAACCCGCCGGACGCGCGAAGCCGCCGCTTACTGAGCTGGCATCTTCAGCGGCGCGAGGCCATCCGATGGCGGTGCGGAGCTCGCCACCGGCTGGCGTGTCGGAGCCGCGGCGCGCGGGGCACCGGGCGGCGTTGCGTGCTGCTCGGGAGGTGCGGGCGACATCGCGGCCGGCGCGGAGGCCTGAACCGTTATGCGCTTGTCGTACGCCGAAGGCAACGAGTCGAGAAAGACGTCATCGGCCGTCGGACCGTCCTGCCGCGTGAAGAAGCGCGGCAAGAACACGGATAGTCCGACCAGCGCAAGGACTACAGCGCCGAAGACGAGTGGATCGATTTGAGACATCTTTGTTACCCCTTGTTTTGCGGAGAGAGCTGTGGACTGAGGCGTCTGAGTCGCCTGCGGAGGACTCGACGTATTAGTTGTACCGCGAAGTACGAGCCGAGTACAAACACCGGTTCATTCGTACTAGCCGGAACGATTGGGGTGCTGTCCCCTCGTCCAAAAGTCCGCTTTTCTGGACGCGTACCCATTTGTTCCAGCAGCGTCCAGTTAACGAAGAAACCCGCCACAAGGACGGGTTTCTGAAGATGCAAGGAAGTGGGCGTTACTGGGCTCGAACCAGTGACCCCCAGCTTGTCGAGCTGGTGCTCTCCCAACTGAGCTAAACGCCCTTGCGGGGGATCAGGTTAGCGTGAAGAAAGCTGCGCCTGGAACACCTGGGCGCTTGTGTGCTGGGGCTGCCAGCCGGGCACGGCCTGCTTGAAGCGTGCGTTGGTGGCGAGGTACGGATACTTGAAGAAGTCGACGAACGACGGCGGGATCTCCACGCCCGGGGTTTTCAGGCGCCACATCCCCCCCGCCAGGCCGGTGAAAGATTCCTCGCGGACCGGACGCACCTCGATGCCGGCGATCGATGCGCACTGGTGCCAAGTGATCTCGCCGTCGGGTGTCAAGTTGAATGCGCCCGGGTGCGCTGAATCGATCAGGCCGATGATGCCGCTGACGGCGTCGTCGATGTGCAAGAACTGAGTGGGCTGATCTCCAGTCCCGAAGTCCGGGAAGAACGCTTGCGATTCCCACATGCGCACGAGGTGGTTGTCTGCGCCGGGGCCATAGATCGTGCACGGGCGGATGATCGTCGTGAGTCGTTGGCGGTGGAGCGTCGCCCAGAGCTGGGCGATGCGGTCAGCCTCAGCGGCGTGGCGGGCATAGACGTACCGAGCGTGCCCGTGGACGGGCTGGGTCTCGTCGATCGGCACCGGGTTGTTTGGCCACGCGCCGTAGGCCATCGTCGCCGTGGTGACGTAGACCCGCTCGACGCCCAATGCCGACGCGGCGGAGAGAACGTTGAACGTGCCGTTCACGTTCACCTCGTACATCTCGGGCTCGTCGCGCGTGGGATCGAGTACGAACGCCATGTGAACCAGCACGTCCGGGCGCTCTTCGGCAATTGCCGTCGAGATCGCATCTCCATCGCGTACATCGACCTGGCGGAAGCTGGTGTTCGCCGGGCGGAACTGCGGAACGGCGATGTCAACGTTGACGACACTCTCGGTGGTCTTCAGCGCCGCGAGCTGCTCAATGACGCGCGAGCCAAGATACCCAGAACCACCCGTGATCAGATAGCGCAACCAATTCCCCTTGCCGGTGTTTTTATAAGTGTCGACAGCGCCGTAAAGGATTCCACGGCCTCGACGATAAAAGTAGACATAGAACCAACGGATTAACCCAGCGATTGCGGTTAGTGGAACGTTCTAGCGAAGGCCCCTCACAGGGCCTTTCGCGTTTAACTCGTCTTCTCCGCCAGCATCCATTGAAGCACTGAGTCGTGCGAGATAGTCGACGCGCAGGGCTTGGGTGCGAGGGGAGCGACCTCCCGGTCGTGACCCGTGCGCCCGATCCCGAGCATCGGCGAGATCGTGCGAGTCAGTACTTCAAAGGCGACGACCGGAATCGAACCGGTGTAAACGGCTTTGCAGGCCGCTGCGTAACCATTCCGCCACGTCGCCAGGTTGGTCGCGTGCTCCCTCACGCAAGAGCGCAAGGTTAGTTGAAAGATCAGCGGCATCGCTGGCGCGCGACTTGGGCGATGGCTACAATCCCCCCAACCTCGCGGATGTAGCTCAGTTGGCTAGAGCGTCTGCTTGCCATGCAGAAGGTCGAGGGTTCGAGTCCCTTCATCCGCTTTGTGTGATGTGTCGGGACATCGGAGACAGATGTCTCGGCTCATCGTAGACATCTGTCTCCGATGTCACGGCGGTCGCATCGGTTGGTAGTCCTTCGCCGGGTCGATCGTTGCGCAACCGAGCAGCTCGCCCTGAACGTCA